>RGUK01000022.1 GCA_010027825.1 bacterium | reverse complement strand
TTGTTTTCGTCAAGGTTGACTGTTTTTCATGTGCGTTACGGCTTTTTACTTTCTTGTGGAAAGTGCCAACACCAACCAACCTTGACATAAGATAGTTACAACCAATTTTTTACAGGACGGCAATTCCTCCCACCCGCTAAAGCGGGTGGGTTTCCTTGCCGGAATCAGATGAATGTACCAAAAAACGCCCCGGACGCCAAGGGTATGAGGTGATCATGGTAGAGGATTCTCGTCTTCATACAGCATGTTTGGAGAGTTCCAAAATTGCTGTATCTTCCTGTAACCTGGCGGGCATTCGCATGAACAATCCACGCCGGTGACATCCCTACACACTGCGGGGCAAGATTGGAATGGAGTGCTGAATCTTGCATTGAGATCAATGTAATGTTTGTCTATGCAGGTTCCAGTCGGAAATCCATTGTTGTCGCAAGGATAGTCGCATGTGTCGTTGGCGATAGCGACACAGTATGGAGCAATCCATAAGTTCTCGAGCGTGCAACCTCCATCTAGTTCCCAACAGAGTGGATCGGGACAAGTTATTCCTAATTTTTCCGCCTCTTGTTGCAAGTCTTTTAGATCGCACCTTTCCACCCAAACATTGTTGATGCATCCTGAAATTCTGTTTTCGCATGGCGAGCATATAATTTTGGGCGTCTTTGGAACGCAAGTGTCATTCCATGTATTCCCGTCTGCCGAACAGCCAGCATTCTTATCGGGCTCTTTGCATTCGGGACACTTCAGCTGCTTGGCTTTAAAATCAAATTGCGCACACCCGCAGTCGTCTAGCACTCTTTTTCCGTCTTTGACTTGGTATTTTACATCGTCGCAAGGATTCTCGTCTTTTGCCTCGGCAAGAGTCTTGCACTTCTCCTTTGCGCAGCAGACAATTTCCACATCTTCAAAGCACAGACCACAAGAGGCATAAAAATTGCCGGTTTTTTTCTCCTTGACTTTTCCGTTCGGACATTCCTTTGCCTTGTCTTTTTCTCTCTTATCCATGCCTCGACGGTACATTGAACCAATGTTCTGGCATGTCAGTGGTCTTTTTGCGTCTGCTGCGCCCTCCTCCGCGGCGGGCGGGGGGCCTTGGTTTGGAAATGCCGCATTTCCGAAGCAGGGGTTGTTTGGGTCTTTGCAAGGGGGAAGGCCCGGTCGGTAACCAGGCGTGCCAGCCGGAGTGCTGCATTTTGGACATGCGGGCTGACCTGGGCCTCCGCAATCTTTAGTGCAATCATAGCATATGCAACTTTCGTAAGAGACCAACCCGCCAGAACCGCACGGATTGTAAATGTAATCTTCACAAAGTGGAGCGGCGCATTCACATCCTTCTGGCTGGAAACAGTTTTCCACGCAAATCCACGGGCCAGAATTCACGCAATCTTGATAATCGGCGAAGCACGATCTGCCTGGCTGGGAACAGTCTTCCACCCAATAGCATCCTCCTCCTGCTTGGGCAAAAATAAAACCCGATTCTGTGACATATTCATTTTCATTGTTTTGCATCATGGACTCCTTGACCAACCTCCGTACGGACACGGTTTGGTGTCACAATCGCATATCAGTTCTTCAACTCCTGGTCCACACTGACAAGGGAGCATTGTAACCTTTGGGCAATTTCCACCGCACTGGCTCGTACAGGTAAGATAAACATCGGCACACGGGCACGGACTTGAACTGCTTGAGCCGTAGCTTGAGCTTGAACTAGAACTGTTGTTTGAACCTGAAGTTCTTGAACTGCTGCTAGGGCAAGGGCATTCAAGGCCGCCACACGGAGTACATACATTCAATCCTGGAACAATTTTTACGCAGCATTCGCTTGGTGAACAAGCGGCTGCTTCCACTGCTGCTGCTTCCACTGCTGCTGCTTCCACTGCTGCTGCTTCCACTGCTGCTGCTTCCACTGCTGCTGCTTCCACTGCTGCTGCTTCCGCTGCTGCTGCTTCCGCTGCTGCTTCCACTGCTGCTGCTTGAACTGGAGAAGACGCTAGAACTGCTACTATAGATGGGGCAATCGTCCCATGTTTGTTCCTGATGTAGCTCGGAACAGTTGGCTTGTCTCCAACCACCCTTAACGGATCCTGATTTAGGCGTAAATCCATAATTCGGCATTTTCACATACGATGTTCCGTCCCACTCATAACGATTGCCATCTGCATCCCAGCCGTTTCCTTTCAAATCTATCTTCCCAGGCCCGCCATACATCACTGTTGAAGGTTCGTAGTTTTGATCAAAAACGACGCAAGAAATGTCTTCATCTTGACAAGGATGCTTTCCTGATGTGTCCGTCTGCTGCTTGCAAGTTATGTATGGACAGCCTCTAATATCTGTCGCGTAGGTCACGACATCAAAGCAACACGAGCACCCCACATATCCGAATATCAAATCTCTATAGGCACATGTAGAGTATCCCTTGGAATCCCATTTGGCCGGGTCTGCCGGAGGGCCCCCAGGATAGAGTTGATTGATTGGCCATAGTTTTTTAGGCAAAAATTCTATCGGCACAACTTCCGAACATGATCCGTAAAAACCTTGATTTCCAGTGCATTTGCAATTTACCCCCGGGGGGATAAGCTCACCGTCGCACCAAGGAAGTTCTGATGAGGCGCTTGAACCAGATGTGCTTGAACTTGAACAATCAACACAAGAAATAACCGGACAACCATCAGAATCCGTGGATGTGCTGTATCCGCACTCGCAGTAGGGCGGAATTATAGATGGACATGTTTTGCTACTACTGCTTGAACTTGATCCAGTTATTATGAACGGAGGATTGTTCTGGGGTATGGCGGGGCTGGGGCCGGCATCGGTAACCGTCCTTACCTTGAACCAATATTTGGTGTTGGATTCTAATTCAGAAAGCGATACCGATCCAGTTTGAATTTCTTCTTCTTCGTTAAAAGACACCGAAGTCACATTGGCCGAACCTTCGTCAACTTGGTCGTTAACATAAGTTCCATACAACAAATCAAAAGAGTTAGCTGTATAAGTCCCTTGGTAAGTTTCACAACACCCGAATGCGACTTCTACTTGAGAACTGGTTGTTGTCAGAGATACATCGTAAGGAATTGGGTATTCGGAGTATTGTTCGGATGCTTGAACCCGATGTGCTTGAACCCGATGTGCTTGAACCCGATGTGCTTGAACCCGATGTGCTTGAACCCGATGTGCTTGAACCCGATGTGCTTGAACTTGCGCAAATCACACATTCGGCGTAGGGGCATCTCTCCGAATTGAGTTTGTATGAGACTCCGCACGAGCAATTTGTCGGAATCACAAGGGCGGGACAAGAGCTGGAACTGGATTGGTTTTTGCTTGATGAACTGCTTGAACTCAGCAGGCAGATTCCTGTTGTATTGCATGTTATTTGCCCTTCCACTATTCCGAAGTTGTTGCTTGCATCGTTGAAAGTTGCATTTCCGCCCACAACTCCCGTAGAGAATTTGTCAGAGTTGTTCGTGCTCGTTCCATTGAATGTAGCGTTCCCAGAAACGACGCCGAAATTGGACGAGTAGCTGTTAAATATCGCGTCGCCCTGCACGGATCCCACAGAGAAAATATTCCCCGTGATCATGCTTCCTTCATTGAAGGTTGCATTGCCGAATACAGCACCAAAATGGGAAGCGAACTGCGAGAAAATGACCTGTCCTATGACGGTTCCGTAATTAAAAGACTGATCCGTGAAAATCGCATTTCCTTTTATGATTCCGGAAGAAGACAACGTCCCCGATCCAGTGAAAAATGCAAATTGCGATACATTCACCGCTATTCCCAGGTTACTCTGACCGGAAACGGACAACAAGGAGACAGAGGGATCCGAAGAGCCGTTTGAATTTACGCTGGAAATGATATAAACGGTGTCGTTTGATCCCGGGAGAGCCGTGGCAGGGGTCGTGAAAGACGAGTCAGACCACCAATTCCCGAGGTTATTCCAATCGGAATTCACGGCTCCATTGAAATACAATGTCGCGCCTGTTGGCGAGCTGCTTGATGAACTGCTTGATTCCGAGGCTGATGAGTTTTCGGAAGCCGAGGACGAAGAAGAGGATGCGGCGGTGCACACTGCGTTGATAAATGCGTAGAATCTCAACTTTAGTGTGGATTCGCACACGGCAGTTTGTGCTATATCTATTTGGAATAAGGAACTGCCCAAGGGGTTAAAAACATACATCGTCCAATCATAACTGCCTTCCGGAACCGAACCGATTGGCGTCATGGAGCCGTCCGTAGTACTCTGCACCAGCACTCCAAGCACAGTCTGATTGTTCTGGTCTTTGCCTTGAAGGTATCCTGTGTACCCCGGGAGAAGCAGGCTATTGATGTTGTAATGCTCGGCGCAGTCCCACACCCTAAGCCTCGCCTCCGCATTCACGAGACATGCAGAAGAAGAGCTTGATCCGCTGGCAACTGAGGAGGAGGAGGAGGAACTTGGCTCATAATACAGTACATAATTGGGACTGCTACTCTTGCTTGCAAGGATGTAATGCTCGTACGCCGTAAGGGTGTCAAAGGCATTGAAGAGGGAGGAATTCTGCCAGGCCTGAAACCCTTGCCCTGTGCTATCCACGCGCCAAATGTAGTCTATTTCTGCATGGCCCGGCAGAGAGGTTATGGCGGCGGTACTGCCCTTGTACTGAAATACTGTGAACTTCTTGTCTATTATCTTTGACATTTTGAAAAATCAGATTGTCTGCATGTCGACTACGAGTTAGTTATGAAGGCCGGAAAAATTTTCTGAACAGAAATTTTGGAATCGGTGGTCAAAACGGCTCGCAGAGGAACTTGAATTTGAACTTTTCGGAAACGGACTGTATCCTGTTCTTTTCCTCGTCAGTGAGATTCCGCGTGGAAATTACGCTCAAATCGTGGGCGGAGCACCGGACCTGTTTTATGCCGCCCATCGCCAGGGCCTTGATTTTCTCCTGTATTTCCCTCATGTTGGTGCCTTTCAAAGCAAATGGCCTGCTTTCCAGAAACTCAAAATCACGGTACAGCCTGCCGCATTCGCACCTCTGGTACTCCTTGGCTATCTTGCAGTAATCGCCGTTCCAGTACCTCACAAACGGGCTGGCGAGATTGAAGTAGTCCGTACAGATAAGCTCGTGGTTGGGACCCTCCTCGCACCAGGCGAGGTTATCCATGAGGTGGTAATTCTTATGCTTGCAGGTGAAGAAGGTCGCCCCGCCGTCCCAGCAACGCATGTGGTCGCAGATGTGGTCAAAATAGCCCCCGTCAAGAAGAAATATTGCGTCTTCGGGAAGAAGCCTTTCTCCGGTGGTGCTCAAAAGATATCCAACCCTGTCCTTGAGTCCGAACCTTCTAATGTGACTACATAGGCTGTTAATCTGGGGTGGTGAGGCATAGAACACGTCAATTTGATGGCTCTTAAGATACTCAAATAGAAATTCAAAGAATTCCTCCGGCCTCTGTCTGTGCATCTCGAAGTTCACATGGTGAATCACGGGATTTCTTGTTGAGCCATGGTTCACGAAATTAAGATGAGACTTTACGCCAGGGCAAAATATAAACTTTTCTCCTTCAACTTCGTAGCTGTGAGGGAGAAAGTATAGGATGTGCGGTGCATCGCCGATATCAAATTCATCCAGAACCATATCGTAGTGGTTTTCCCACTCAATCTTGTTAAAAACTGGCATGTACCAAAGATATTCAAAAGGTTGTCCAGTGGTACTTCCGCTAGTGTGCGTAATATGTGAGTGCGGAATCATTTCCTTTACATACCACCTTGATTTGTCCTCCAAATCCCGCTTTGCAAAAATATCACGAATTTCTGAATAAGTCGCACTTTTTTCCTTGGCCCATTTGGATATCGCTCCATTAAGGGTATCTGTGCATTTTTTTAACAACTCCTCGTCTTGGAACATTAAATCATTTGACAATTCAAGATAACTAATAATAACATCACTTGAAATGCCATTAGATAATTTTTCAATTAATTGTTCCATTTTACATAATTAAAAAGTTTTTCTTTCAATTCTAGGATTTATATATTTTTTATACAGATTCCACCAAGAAGAATCGTAATTTTTTATTTCTTTTTCTAGTTGGATCACCTCTTTGTGCGAAGACTCCGAAACTAAAATTTTTCTTTCTTCATCGCACCAACTCATAGTTCCAAAATGCTTCAATAAATTGTCGTCAAACTGTATTATTCTAAACTTATTGTTGTATAAATCGGGAATGAAGGATCCCCCTATATCAATTGTCAAAGCATTGAACTCTTTGTCTCTTGGAGGAATTTTATCTTCTTGTAAAAGATTGTTCTTTCTGTACCAACCAATGAAATGACCGTAGTTGCAGAAATTTTCTATGTAAAAATTCATTGGAACATAATGCCCAGACCATTCCGCATTTATGCCTTTCATTCTAGATTTTTTGCACAAGGCGAATATGCTATTGAAATGTGGCAGTTCAAGCCTTCCATGAGAATCATCATTTAATGGTCTTATTATTGGATTTCCCCAAGTGGCACATATTACATCTTCTTGTTCAAAATCTTTAATTTTTAAACACCAATTTTTGTCTAGAATCAAAATATCGTCATGAAGAACCAAATAAAATTCAGTATGAACCCATGGCACGCACTGATCAATGGTCTGCGAATGTCCTATTCTGCTCCATGTCCTCATCAATGTTATGGGCATGTCTCTTTCGCCGAATTTCAACAATCTCAACTCTTCTATGAACTTCTGTTTGGCATCCTGTCTTGAAGTGTTTCCCGTTCTGGAATCTGGGCCGTTTATTGCAACAATCACATGATCCAAAGAAGAATCCGACCTGATGAGAAGAGAAAACAAAGACCAAACAAGAAACTCTAGAGGAGCATCCGATGTCGGAAGTATCGCACACACTTTCTTGGGAGCGAGGGATAACTCCTCGCACTGACTCATGGCGATCAAAGTTTCTTTCTTTGTCTTCACACCGCAAATTCTCTGTATTGGGTTGAATTGGTCTTCATAGATGTCATTATATTCAGTCCAGTGACCAAGAAGATGACAATCCCACATCCAATCTAAAAAACTAGTCCAATGCTGATAGTTTTCTGATTCTGGCTCCGAGTGACACAACTCAAATCTGTAGCCCATTTTGACGATCTGATTAAGCAAATTATTATCGTACTCTCCTTTTTTGCCGTGTTCAAATAAATACGGCCATGTCGCACGAGACCCTTGGTTAGGAAATTCTAACTTTTTGACCGCATCTTTTTTAATGGCATACGCTGTTGTTCTGATGTGGGCTCCGGCAGAAGTTGATTTCGGCTCGTAGCACTGTGCGACGAGACCCACATCAGATTTGGCTATTTTCTTTGCGAATGGCTCAAAAAAATTCCTTCTCATGGGCAACATGTCATCAGTGAACCAAAAAAGATAATCGTAATCGGGAAGCCCCACCTCCTCCTTCGCCACATGAATCAATGCCTGAAGATCTCTTAAATCGGTATTTACATAGGGGACATAGAAATCGGGGCTGTATTTTAGTATATTCTCTCTTTCGTCGTGCTTTGGTACGCCCTCGTCGCAAGAGTGAAGAACGGCTATTTTGGCGCCATATTTTTCAGCGTTGTTCCATGCGCGAAGCCATTTGCCTATGCAATCTTTTCTGTCATAGGTGACTACGCAGACCATTTTTTCTATTTTTTCAGACATCAGCACAGACCTCCACCTATAGTATATTTCCTCTTCACTTAATATTTCACACGGCATCAAATTTTCATCTTTAACCACGGGTTTATCAAGGATCAAACACTCTCCAAGAACAAGAGATGCGCTCTCGTCAGAAGAAAAATTATATAAAACATCAAATTCGTTGTACATTTCCATTCTTCTTGCAGGATCGTACAAACCTTTGTACTCCACTTTCTCCCCAAGCAAAGGCTCTATCTCACTTTTAAAATATGTGTCTTCTTTGTCTCCAAACAAGAGCACCTTCGACATTCCATCTTCAAGAGCATTGATTATTGAAAGTTTCTGCTGTTTTCTCACTTGTATGGTTCCCACGACCCCGGCGATGTTTTTTCCTGGAGGAGAGCTTTTGGATTTGTCCACCAATCCAGACATGGGGTTTGGAATAACAACCCCATCGACCCCATGGTATTTTTTTTGTTGCTCGCTTACAAAAACAAACCCATCATACCCCGATACAACTCTAGACTTCATGTCAAATAAAGTTTGCTCATGAATGTAAAGCAAACATCTTTTGCATTTTGGCCGCTCAGAAAGTTCCATAAAATGAAAAACAATAAAGTCATCGGCGCAAGCAACAAATTCGCTTAGCCTCTTTGATTTGTGGTAATGCGACATGTGCCATTCGCATTCCCCGTACAACTCTACATCGTGCCCCATTAATTCAAGTAATCTGCAGTGTTCTATTAATGCAATTGTTGATCCGCCAAAACAACTGAATCCGGTGACAAACTTTATTTTCATTGACTGCCTCAACGCATATATATAATGCGGGTCACATCAATTACCCATGGTTGGCTCCGAAGTAGATTCACACAGGCTTCTTGCTCATAAACATATGGAAAATAAAATAAGCATAGTCATGTCGGTCCGCAATGGAGAGCAACATTTAGAAAAATGCATAAAAAGCCTGCTCGGCCAGACTTTATGCGACTTTGAATTGATCATAACGGATGACAATTCGCAAGACAGAACATGGGAGTTAATATCTGATTATTCTGCCAATTTTTTCAGAAAAATAAAACCTATCAGAAATGAGACAAACATCGGCTTGACCAAATCTTTAAATAAGATGCTTGAAATTGCTTCCGGAGAATTCGTGGCAAGAATAGATGCGGACGACACATCAAATCCAAACAGACTAGAAAAACAAGCTATGTTTTTGGATTCTAATAAAGATATAGACATGGTTGTAGGTTGCGGTCGCGTCATAGATGAAAATGGAAAAGAACTTTACGGAATATGTCCCGCTAGGGATTTCTTGAATCTAAAGTGGTCGCTTATATTCAGAAACAACATCAGACATTCTACGGTCATGTGGAGAAAAAAAATAAACCAAATATACAACGAAGATTTTTACTACTGTCAAGATTACGAAATGTGGTGCAGAATGATTAGAAACGGACACAAAATAGGAATATTGCACGAATGTGTTTCAGACATCTGTGAGTGTGCCGATACCATCACAAAAAAGACGGGCGAGAGACAAGAGGAAATGGCTTGTTTGGTCACAAAACAACAAGCCGAATTCTACATGCAAAAAGAAATTTCAAATTCTCAAGCCAAAAATTTGAGATTGATATATGCACAGAAAAGCGGACTTCAAGCCGAGCAATTTCAATCCGCAAGCAGTAAAGAAATTAGTGAAGCGACGGCTATTTATCTTCAAGCTGCAGAGTGTTTCTTTAAAAAAGAAAAGCCCGATATTTTGGAGTTTGCAGAAGAAATAGGAAGAGATTTGAATTGCCTTCTCTTGAATTCAAACAAAGAGTCAATTTTAGTTGCCATATACAAATGGTTTGATGAAGAAGTTGGAAAAAATGAATTAAGATCACTTATAAATAAAATATTAAATTAAGCCAATCCAAATGGAATTACAGAATAATATTTCCATATTTATCTTTTGTCATAATGAAGAGGCAATAATAGATAAAACTATCAAGCATTACAAAAAATATATGCCCTCGGCAGATATTGTGATATGTGACAACAACAGTGATGACTGCAGTATAGAAATAGCAGAAGAATTGGGGTGCAAAATAATCCAGTGGGGCGAAAAAAATAAGTTGTCAGAACATCAGATGACTCACATGAAAAACAATTGCTGGAAGTCCATTTTTGAAGGGTGGGTTATCGTCTGTGATATGGATGAATGGCTTTGCATTGACGAGAAATCTCTTGAGGAGGAGGAGCAACTAGGCACATCCTTGATATCAACTGTTGAATACAACATCGTTGGAGAAAGCATTTCAGAAAGATTAGAAGATATCAATTTACTTTCCCTCGGAGAAGGATATGCGGAAAGACCTAGGATGAATAAATGCGTATGCTTTAGAGTTCCAAACATAAAAGAAATGAATTACTCGCATAACTCGCATGGTTTCAGCCCCGAGGGACAAACATCGTGGGGAGGGCCGTACCTTCTTAAACACATGTCTTGGATTGGCCTTCCGTACAAACAAAAACTGAACGAACAAAGATGCGAAAAATACGGATTAGCCGTCCAATATAGAAAAAAAGAAGAAGTGAGTGACGAACATGCCCATCACATCAATAAAAAGCATTATATAAGACATCTGTGCGATTGCTTTGAAGACAATAAATCAAAAGATTGCTTAGCTGTTATTTGTACGAGAAATCCAAAAGAAATTCTATTGAAGAATATTGCAAACACAAAAAAGTTTTATCCTGATTTTGACATCCTTGTGGTGGACGGCAATTCAACCGAAAATATAGAAATATTTGAAAAGTTGCCAGGGGATGTTTTTTTTGGAAGGAATAACACTAATTATGAACTCGGCGCCTGGAATCATGCTCTGCTAAAATACGGGGATTATAAACAATACATGTTTATTCAAGACACATTGGTGCCAATAGCTAGAATTCCAGAATTTAATATCAATGAAGCCGGAGTTTTATACTCAATTGAGATGAATTTTAAAATAGGTGATGGAGGCTATTTTGACCATCTAAAAAATATTTACAAAGATACAGATTTGGTTTTTTTTGCAGAAATAGATCCCGAGACTCCATACATTTGTTCAGCACACTCCTCTTTCATATCAGATCAAGCGACCGCAAAAAGAATTGTTTTTGCCTTGGAAAAACCTTATCTGACAAAAAAAATTATTAAAACAAAAATTGACTCGTGGCTCACCGAGAGAACTATAGGATTTATGGCGTCACGAATTGGATGCAAAAGAATATGCATGAATTCTTTCTTTCAAAAAACCCATGGAGGAAGATTCTAAATTGTAACATTTAGACAATTTACTAATTATTTTTTCCTTTCTGGGAAAGGAAAATGGCTAGGTCTTCGGGCGTTCCTAGTCCCCACATGCGATCTACATTGTAGGTTTTTATCTTCTTTCCGTCCGCTATTGCCTCGTTGTAAACGGGAGCTACATAGAATTCGCCATTAACTCTTTTGTTTTCAGCTATCATTTTTTCAGCATACTTGACATAGTCCATCCCCGAAGACCAGTAGTATATTCCTACTGTAGCCATGTTTGATATAACTTGCTTCTCTTTTAAATCCACCACATGTCCATCGTAATCAGTTCTGACATAAGACCATTTTGGATTATCATCACTGAATGTGAGTATTCCACCATCGCACCTCCCCTCTTTCATTGAGTACATAAAATTTAAACTATTCCATTCAACATATTGATCCGAATTGGCTATTAGCAATGGAAGATCGCAATCTATGTAATTTTTGGCGAGCAAAGTCGTGCAAGCAGCTCCTTCAGTCACCCCTTCAGTTTGAACTATATTACACCCAGGCGTAATTAAATTAAGCATGTACTTAAGATTATACTTGTCATAGTGAGCCTTCTGCACCACATAAGTGTACCTAGCGTTTATGCACAAGTTTTCCACGACCACTTGAATCATAGGCTTGCCATTTACATCTATGAGAGGTTTTGGCAGTTTATAGCCAGCATTATAAAATCTGCTACCAGCTCCCGCCATCGGCAACAAAATATTCATTCTTGGCTCCTTGTATGGAACTGTAGTTTTTGAATTTAATCTATCAATTTCGCATGAAATAGAGTCTACATTGACATCTTCCGGGGATTTGACAGCCATCACATTGGCCCCGGATTTAATTGCGGCCTCTAGCCCTGTGAAAGAGTCTTCTAAAATAAGCGTTTCATCAGGTGCGGATCCAACCGCGAGCATCGCCCTCATGTACATTTCAGGGTGGGGCTTAGGTAATTTGACATCTTCATTGGTTATGTATCCATCTACCCATTCCATTAAACCAAGTTTTAGAATATACATCTTGGTTGTGTGCCTTATGGAATTTGAGCAGACATAAATGCTCATGTTCTTTTCTTTTATGAAATGGAACAATTCGCAAATATTTTTGTTTGGAGTCACATACCTCTCTATTACAGAGGAGGTAAGTTCTTGTTTGCGCATCCAAACTCTTTTAAAATGATCTCTTGGAAGTCCTTTTTCTATATGAAGCAACTCCAATTTGCGCATCGTAGGAAGTCCATCATATTTCTTAACATGCTCATCTTTGCTTATGACGAAATGTTCAGATAATTCAGAAAGAGCCATGTTTAAGGACTCATAGTGAGTCTCTTTTGAAGTGACTAGAACTCCATCCAAATCAAAACAAATAAGTTTTATGTTTTTCATTATCCATCCTTGGATTTATGTGGCACTAGAGGCTGACTATATATATATATATATATTAAAGGTAGTTCTAAAAATCATTTTTAAAGGACGGCAATTAAAACAAGTGGTTTTCCTTGCCGGATAACATGAAAATATACAAAGAAACAGATATGATCAGAGGTTGGATTGTTGGAAATTTTCACCCGACAGCATTAAAAACAAAAGATTGCGAAGTGGCCCTTAAAAGGTACAAAAAAGGAGACGAGGAAGATGGGCATCACCATAAAATAGCAACAGAACTCACCATGATCGTCACAGGCAAAGTAATGATTAATGGAGTGGAGTACGGAGAGGGCTCCATAGTGGTGATGGAGCCAGGCGAATATGCGGATTTCATGGCGCAAGAAGATTCTGTGAATTTGGTGGTGAAATTACCTTCTGTAAAAGAAGACAAATACCCGGGAAAACCAGAGTAATCCTAAAAAACTCAAACGAGCGGCAAGAGAGAATCACCCGACCAAGTCACAATACGCCAATCGGTCTAGATCTTAATTTTCTACAACAATCACATCCAAACCATTTGCCCACAAATCATAGAGATGTTTGTCGGTTCACAACGGAGAAAAGCATCTAGAAAGATGCATTAAAAGTCTATCCGAACAAACCATGAGCGACTTTGAGCTCATAATAACCGATGACGGTTCCGACGACAAAACATGGGAAATAATTTCTAGTTATTCGCAAAACGACAAAAGAATTAGGCCGATTAAAAATGAAAAAAATATAGGCTTGACGAAGTCCTTGAACAAATCGCTTGAAATTGCATCTGGCGATTTTATAGCAAGGATAGATGCAGACGACACATCTGACTCACGAAGGCTAGAAAGACAGTCTTCTTTTCTTGAGGAGAGCGAAAATTAGTATTCTACGACGATTACATCCAAACCATTCGTCCACAAATCATAAAGATGTTTGTTTTTTTGTTTCTTTCTCATGTCATGAACTGTTACTTTTACGGCTTGTTTGTCTACTAATTCCAAAAGTATTGGCGTCCAAGAAGTATCAATAATGTCTTCTAGAACAAGAACGCCTCCTTTTTTTACTTTAGGGGAATAATTTTTCAAAAAAAAGATCATGGAATCCAAAGTGTGAGGACCGTCATCTATCACTACATCATAATGATCATCTGGAATTGAATTGACAAAATTAAAATTATATGCATCTGCATACATCGGGATTATTCTTTTTTGATTTTCAATTGCACTGCATGGAGATACATCAACCCCTGTGATTGTCGCCTCTGTAAAGTAATCCCTCCACAACAAAATAGATTTACCATATTGAACTCCGATCTCTAGTATATTTTTTGCATTATTCCTTCTTCGTTCAAATAAATTATCGTAAAACTCATCAATGTAGCCCAAGTCATATTTGTCAGTTCTTGGCTCAAAGTTTTTTGAAAATTCAATCAAAGACATAATTCCTCTTATCTATAGACAAATATATGATCTGCATTCTGATCAGCATCTATTATTCTTTCTTTGTAATGATTGATGTATTCTTCATCTTTAATCCAAACTGCTACATAATCGTGCCATATGTCATTTACAGGCCTTGCAGTGAACCTTTCTAGAGTTTTGACTTTAAGTCCATTTTTTCTTCCCCATTTTTCAAGAGCTTTTGCGCTGTCCGGGTAAAACCTATAACAGTCTACAGGCCAAGTATGATAAGGTCCATCACTTGGAGCGTTTATGTAAAAAATGCCATGCGGCTTGAGAACCCTCATTACTTCCAAAAAAGTCATCCAGAAAAGTTCATCATGTTCAAAACAACTTGAGGAAATGGCAAAGTCAACAGAGCAGTCTGACAGACCGAAGGAATATTTAACTTCAGGGTCTTCATCGTGAAGTTGATCAAAGCCAATATATTTGATTCCCATGCCCTCTATTTTCGACTTGAATACATCGCTTCCTCCTGGTCCGATTTCAATTGCCAGTTTTTCTCCGGAACCCGGGATGCCTTTTGAGTATGTGTCAATAAAAAGTCTTCCGTATTTTGCGGCAGTGTCGTGCATGATTTTATACCCCTCCCGCCAGAAAACCCAGTCCTTTAGGGACTGGGATGAATGGCGGTAAACTGTGAAAAAAATTGAATTTAGCACTATATTAGTATGTAGTACGAAAACCAAGCATTACACCAAAATAAAACACCGAGTGTGTTGGGGACCAACTCGCTCGTTAAACAAAAACATGGGGAGCCGTCAACATACAGGATGTAAAGGTTGAGGCGTTGAACCATGAAGCCCACTCCCTTTAGGGGGTGGGTAGTTCACATATGCCGGTATTCAAACAGAACAAATTTGATATTTCATTGCTTGATTAGAAAGCTTTATGGTTAAATCTTTGAGATTTGGAAGCGGAACATGGCCGTCGGTTCTTGAAGGGCCGTCTTTTTCTTCGGGAAAACAGTAAATCAGAGTCTCGAATTCAGGAAATATTTCTCCCAGTTCCAAACCGTGCCTTTTCAAATAAAGTTGCCTTGTCGTATCGCGTCTGCAGTACACATCCGACAAAGATAGTATCTTTATGGGAAAGAATGGAAGAATATTTGACGAACCTCCATAGGCAACCCACATCCAGTTGTCAATCAATGAGCAGAGAACTTGAATTGCCATGTAATCTTGTCCGCTCTTTCTGCAAAACTCTTTTCTAAAATTCAAATCAAAACATATTGGAAGGGGATAACCCTTCGTTTTTTCCTTAAATATGGAAAGAAGATGCTCTCCTCCACAACCTCCGCTAACCCTAACCTCGCACATTATAAGATTTTTATTCAAAAACCCTTCATCTTTCATTCTTTTGTATTTTCCATAAGCCTCTTCCCTTATAAAAATTTTAGGAAAGGCAAAGAATTCTGCGACCTCTTCATCTGATATTGTTCTTTCGGAAAGAGACAAAAGAACAGGCCACTCGCTGGGTTCTTTAAGAGGGTGTCTTTCTAGCCTTATATGATCATTGAATTTAAATCCGTCTATATTTGAAGATTTAAACATTTCAAACAAATCATCTTTGAGATAATGAGTTCCATCAAAATTTCCAACTTGTTCTGGGTAAATGTGGTCGCCCCAATCTTCTTTGGATTGAAGTATTGCTGAATCCGCGAAAATTGAAAAAATGGGAAGCTGATTCAAAAGACCATAAGCCGTAATCCTGATGTCGTTTTTTTTGCACCACAAAGCAAATTTAAGAACCTCCAGATTGTTGGTGTTCTCTGTCTCGTGCATGGTGACGACAACTGAATTGGAACATTTTTTTTCATTAAAATGATATACGAGATGCTCTCTGCCGAACAAGTTGCATTTTTCAAAACTAGAGCCTTTTATCATCATTATAGAAATCATATGCCCTCCAACTAAATATAGGTCGGAAGATCAAGTAAAATACAAAAAAATGATCATATCGCAAAAAAGATGGTCTGAAAGCACCAACAAAAAAATAGAGGATGGCAAGAGGTATATCTGGCTTGACAGAGAAGACAGATATCAAGAAGTGACCATCGGCGAATACGAGGTCAGCCCTGTTTACGGAATGCTGACAGAGCAGCATCCTTGGCGGGGCATATCCGAAAAAAAGCCGTGGGACTACAAGGTCACAGCGGTCATACCCTGCATAAACACGCCGGAAACCATACCCATATGCGTGGAGCTTCTCAGGCTGCAGACCGTCAGACCGTACATAATGCTGATAGACACGGGGTCCATTGAGCCCAATCTGAGGGAATTGGAGGCGATGAGGGCGGAGGACGTTGAGGTTCATGTCATAAGGATGAACGGAACAAGGCATCCGAGCGACTACCCCGCGATGGCGATGGACATGGCGTTCAGCCTCTGCCGGACCGAATATCTGTTCGCGACGCACGCGGACTGCTTCCTCAGAAAAAGAACCCTCCTTTGGGAGTTCATAGAACTCTGCAAGACGAAAAGCCCCGCGGTGGGCTACGAACTCAGCCCGAGGGCGCATGACGACTGGAAGGGGATGATCAGCCACACGGCAAGCATGTACCACATGCCGACGATGGACAAGATAGGATTCGGATGGAGCCTCAGAAGGCTATGTAACCGGTACGGCATAGTCGACTACAAACCCGATCCGAACAAACCGAACTGGCCGGACACCGAGATACTGGGAAACTACATTCTGAAGGAAAACAAGATAGAGCCGTTCCTGGTGGGTCCGGAGGGAAACCAGTGCAGGACACTTGACGAGAACATAGACCATTTCAGAAGCTACGGAGCGGCCAAGATGTACAGCCCGGGATACTTCCCGCTGGTGTCCGAGTGATCAAAAAGTGGTCGGCAAAGAAGATTGTCTAGCCGTTAGCCTTTTGAGCCTCTAGAGCCTTGAGATTCTTCCTGGACACCTTTATGGCCCTCTGGATAAGGAGCTTGCCGGCGAAGTCGACAAATGGCAGTTTCCTCTTTTCGGACTCCTCCCTGAGCCAGCCCACTATGGTGTCAATGTTCTCGGCACACCAGTCAGGCCCCCGGTTGTTCATCTCCATGGCCCTGCGACGGCAGGAGCAGTTGGGAGTAGAATTGATGCCAATTTTGCTTAGCATCTTGGAAAGAATTGTTCCGGGACCGTTCGGAAAGTCCTCCAAAGTCTGCGGAGGAGGCTGTGGCACCGGGGGAAAAGCCGGT
>RGUK01000210.1 GCA_010027825.1 bacterium | reverse complement strand
ACTCCGAATTGAGGCCCTGCAATGTCACTCAATGCTTGAGCGGCATCAACAGCAGTTCCCTGATACGGAGAGATGAGCTTTCCGTTGATAATGGTTTGACGAGCCACACCAAGCACCGAAGCGGCATCAGGGTCGCTCGCAACAGGCTTGATCAAGCTGGTTACGCTGTCCAAGTACAACAGATCCCCTTGGTTGTAAGAAACTGTCGCGTCAACAAGAGCGAGAGCGCTTTCAAACACTGAGGAAGGGCGTACCGAACGCACGATATTGTTTTTTGCAATAGTAGGCATTTAGTTCTCCTTGGTTATTTTTTAAGCATCTCGGTGAAGGAAATCTTCGATCCCTTCGACGAAATGCTCGGGGTTTTTTCTGTAGAAGTCACAAAGATGTTAGACTTGGTTCTGGACTCACCTCCGAACGCATAGCCAGCCTCTTTGAAGGCTTCGACATAAATCTTGATTGCTTCGTCCACTTCCTTCTCGGAACGGAGTTTCTTTTCACGGATTTTATCCGTAACCGAGCGAGGAAGTTTAGATTCAGCAAGTTTCTTATCGAGGTAAACCACGAGGTCGCGTTTCTTGAGCTCTGATTCGAGCATTGCGATCCGGGCTTCGAGCTTCATGGCAGAAGATTCTTTCTTTGCTTCATCTTCTGATTCCATCTTCTCGTTTTCAGATTCTTTCTTTTCTTCCTCGGACTCGGATTCCATAGATTGCTTGGCTGCCATGTGCTTTGCGAGCTTCATGGAATGAGCGGCTGCTTGGCAAGCCTCTTCCTGCTTCATGCCCATTTCTTGATAGGCTTCGCAAGCAGCTTCGGCGGCTTTGCACTCTTCTTCGTCCATCTCATCGTCACCCATGTGCTTTTTGATCATGTCGAGGATGAGCTTCTTGTCTTGCTCTTCATCTGCGTGTTCGTCCTTCGAGGGAGCGTCTTGCGCTTCGTCTTCGGACTCATGTTTCTGCTTCATTTCCTCTTCTGCTTCTTTCGGCAGAATATCTTTTTTCGCCATTTCGGCCTCCTTGTTGTTTTCCATGATTTCGAGAACGCGCCCTCTGGCCCCTGCTTCTGTCACAAGATCCGTGGAGATTGCATCCCTGATCGTATTCACGACTCGAACTTGAGTCAAACCTTCCTCAATCGCCTTCAACAACTTTGGCTTGCAGGACTCTGGAATGGATCGCTCTTTCAAAAAACGATCCGCTTCTATGGGTTCAGCATCACCAGCTGCATTGATCGACAGCCCGACGAAATCTTTGTCGGGATATTTCTCTGAATAATCCACGGCTTGTCTCACCAAAGCCCGTGCCCACTCGTAAGGTTGGTCAGGCAGAACAATCAGATCCGCACACAATGCGACCGATCCGTCTTCGTTCTCTTGAACGTGTACGTTTTCAAAATGACCGATAATATCCCGGACCGACCTCTCTGGACGATCCTGTTCCTCAAAACGAGAAGGGTGGTCGGCATAACATTTCTTCCCCTCAAACGCCGGAACCGCGCTTTTTATTGCGTCCGCCGAGTAGTAGAAACCGTCGCGGAGGTTCCCAAGTCCCTCTTGAATCAGAGCGACCTTGAATTTGTTTCCGCTAACTGATTTCGCGGAAGACTCCATAAAGCGTACATTGATAAAAGAATCGCGCAAAGATTCCTGCGCCCTAAGTTCTTTCGCCCGTTCCTTGCCCTTGTATTTCTTCTTTTTCTTCATATCATCGCGAAGAACGGGATTCCCGGTGGAGAGTGTATCGGCTTCGATTTTTTCTTTCTGATCAACAATTGCAAGCCCTTTTGATTTTATCGTATTCACAAGAGTTGCCCCGCTGATCCCGGGATTCTCGGCAACGATCTTATTCACCTGACGATCAGCTTCCGGTTCTGGATTCGTGAGAGGCTTTGCCTTTGGCTCACCTACCTCGGGCTTTGCTGCCTTCATCTTCTTTGCGTAGATTTCTGATCCGTAAAACCAAAAATTTTGACGAATTCCGGTCTTGTCATCTTCTTTAGTGATCTTGGAAACGGGCTTTTTCGACCACATTTTACAAGACCAATACTTCGCGCTCGTCTTGTCGGTAGCCTTATCGCACCCATGACGGGCTCTGAAGTTCTTACGAGCATCGGGATCATCCCTCTTAATGCTCATGTTCGGATCACCGAACGTGACTTTCTTCCGCTTCCCGTCATCGTTCACGTAAACGGCGAACTTCTTGGGACCGTCGGGAGTCCTGAAGGGCTTATTGAGCGGGGGATCCGCCTCTTTAAAAAGTAGTTTCTTCCAGTCGATCACCAATTCTGCCTCTTTGCCCGTTCAGCCTTTGAAACAAATTTTACCTTTATATCGAACTTTCCCGAGGTATTTGTTTCCATTTGCGGCTGATAGTCTAATTCCTTCAGGTTTATCCCCATCGACAAAGCAACCCGTTCGACTTCTTGGAGGGTTTTGCATCGGTATCCTTCAATCTCGTAAATATAACGCTTTACAGTTTTTCCAAGGATAACCGACCCTCGCTCAACTTCCGTCAGTCGCTCGTCTTCCCTTCCAAGAAGAGTTTCGGGGTTCTTTGCGAACTCGTCAAATGTGGGCATTCCAAACTTCGTCGGATCTTGCATAATATCGTCGAAGGTGGCATCAGATAACTGTTTCAGTCGGTCACTCATCTGTTTTGATCCTTAATCTGGGTTTTCATGATTGAAGGAATGGCATTCGCCACTCCCGGGCTTGTGAGGGGTGAGGCCGCAGCTGGAGCGGGATCCGCTTCGGCCTTGGCTTTCTCTTCCTCGTACAGGTAATCGGTGATATTGAACTCTTTCGCCGCCATGTTTGCCGCTCTCTCGTTTGAGATCCACTTCATGTTTTCAGAGAAGGCGAGGTCTTGGAGCTTCTGCGAGCGGTCTGCGGTCACGATCTCAGGGAAGGTGACTTCGCACTCTGCGCCCTCGATGCCGAAGGACTCCATGAGGTGATCCCACAGATCGAGGATGATGCGCTCGTAGACCTTCTGCCGACCCTCAAATCGCTTTGCCACGGGCTCGGTCGCCACGATCGCAGAGGCTCTGGTCTGACCGCCCGAGAGGTGAGTCCCGAAGTACGAGATCGGGATGCCCATGCCGGAAGCCACGCACGAGAGAGCCCACTCAAACGTCACGTTACCGCCGCCCTTGCCTGTGCCTTCCACGCCCTTGTACTCCCGCTTGATCTTCGCGGAATGGACGAACTCGGAGCCTGCGGGAGCCACGGTCCCAATCGAGGCTTGGTCGCTGATGTAGTTGTTAATGTCGGCCTGATTCCCCTCGACGGTCGTGTCGATGCACCAGCTTGCCTGCTTCTGGAGAGCGATCAGGGAATAGTTCACCGAGTCCCGGAGACGCTTCAGAAACCCGAGCACGGAGAAGAGATCCGAGCGACCCCGCTTCTCGTTAGAGAATGCGTTCACCTTGTAGTGATTGATCTGGTCAGCCGGGATCGTTTGGAAGATGAACTTTGAGCTCGGCACCATCGAGTTGTTATCAAGTCCCGTATATATCTGCCACTGTGTAGGGCTCACCCAAACGTAGTACAGCACATTCGTTATGTCTTCTGGAACGGTCACGATCTCCCAGAATACTGTAGAATCAAGGAGTCTGATACGAGGAATCATCCCTTTAGGAACCGGCTGTCCGGGATAGGGTAATTGAACAATCTTGGTCTCGTTCTGCGGGAGCTTCCAGATCATAATCTCGCCGTTTACGGAGAGCTCGGTCGCCACCTGTTCC
>RGUK01000209.1 GCA_010027825.1 bacterium | reverse complement strand
TTAACTAACGGCGTAACTTATTATTTCAGGGTAGCTGCCGTAAATTCTGCCGGCACTGGCCCGTATTCGGCAATCGGAAGCGGGCAGCCGTTAGCCGCGCCCAACGCGCCAACTGGATTGACGGCTACGCCGACTAGTACTCAAACAGTGTTGTCGTGGATTGCGCCGGCTAATAATGGATCAGCAATTACTGCTTATTTAATTCAGTACTCGTCAAATGGCGGCGCAAGCTGGACAACAATTACTGACTCAGTTCCATCTATAACCAGCACAACCGTAAATGGATTAACTGACGGCGTAACTTATTATTTCAAAGTTGCTGCCGTAAATGCTGCAGGCACAGGAGCGTATTCCGCGACAATTAGTTCATTTTTTCAAGCCAGTACCGTTACAGTGCCAAGCGCGCCAACTAATTTAATTGCGACTTCTGGCGCACAACAAATAACGTTAACTTGGGGTTTGCCGGCTAATTCTGGCGGCGCAACGATTACCGATTATGTCGTGCAATATGGCGTCGATTCTATTAACTGGACAACGTTCAATGACGGCATTTCTACAAGCACAAACGCAACGATAACCGGATTAACAAATTACACTACTTACTATTTTAGAGTAGCTGCTGTAAATTCTGCCGGCACTGGAACATATTCAACAATCGTAAACAGTCAGCCGGCACCAGTTGTTGTAATACCGACGCAACCGCTTAACTTAAGTGCGTCAACAACAGGTACGACTGTTTCGCTTTCTTGGGCGCCACCGGCAAGTAACGGCGGCGGCGCGATTACGTCATACATAGTGCAATACAGTTTAAACGCATCAACGTGGAGCGCCGCCAGCGCGACATTTCCAACTGCAACTAGCGCCACAATAAGTGGATTAACAAACGGCACGACTTATTACTGGAGAGTAGCCGCCAGAAATTCTGCCGGTACAGGAAATTACTCAACGTACGTGTCAACCACTATTTCGGCAAACGTTCCCGGACAACCGACGGGACTAACTGCAACGGCTGGAGCAGGACAAGTTTCTTTGGCTTGGACTGCGCCGGCAAACAACGGCGGGGCAACGATTACGGATTATTCCATTCAATACAGTTCAAATAGCGGCGTGACATGGTTGGACTGGGCGGAGGCTGTTACAACTGCAACAAATGCAACAATTACTTCATTAACGCCGGGAACTACTTATTTATTCAGAGTGGCGGCAATTAACTCTACCGGCACGGGGGCGTATAGCGCGTCTGCCTCAGCCACGCCGATTAGTGCAACTCCAAGCGCGCCGCAGAACGTAGCGCTTATCGCCGGCAGCCGCAAATTCACAGTCAATTGGTCAACGCCGGCGAACAATGGCGGATCTGCAATTACTGGTTATTCTGTGCAATACAAAACCGCGGCCGAAACAACATGGCGCGACTGGTCTGGAAATGTTTTTAATGTCCACCAAATTTCTCAAACTTATTTTGCAACTGAAATAACGCTAACAATTGACGGCGCTACAACGGCACCTTTAAACAACGGCATCACGTACTCTTGCCGAGTTGCGGCTATGAATTCAGGGGGCGTCGGAAATTACGTCGAACAATCTGTTACGCCAAACGCTAATGTGCCGTATACGCCCGCGACATTTAATGTTGCAAACAGTTTTCCTGGTGCCGTTAACCTGTCTTGGTCCGCGCCAAGTTATGATGGCGGCTCCGCGATCACTAATTATCGGGTACAATACAGCTCTGACGCGCTTTACACAGACATTAACGAATCAAACATGGGCCCTAACAATTTCACATTCGGCATTACCGGGTTGCCAACTGGGGCGCGATATTACTTTAGAATTAGAGCCGAAAATCAAAACGGATATGGAAATTGGTACACAACGTCTCAATACATTTAATTCGTCTCGCACACATTAATAAGTTGTAAGCTATGTCTTCGCCTTTTCCGCTAAATCCCGCTGTCGGTGCAACTGCTGTATACAACGGCCGAACGTATGCGTGGACCGGATCTGTTTGGCGCTTGCAGGCTACTCCGCTCCCGGCGGCAAATAAAACACAGCTCGGCCTTGTGCAAGTAGGCGACAATATTAATGTTGACGCAAATGGTGTAATTAGTGTTCCGCCAATTCCGGCAAATGCTGGCGCCACGGGTCCCACGGGATTGCGAGGCGCTACAGGTTTAACCGGCGCCACTGGTATTCAAGGCGCTACTGGTATTCAAGGAGCAGCCGGCGCAACTGGACCGATTGGTTTAACGGGCGCCACTGGTATTCAAGGCGCTACTGGAGTTGTTGGCTTAACTGGTGCCACCGGGCCGCAAGGCCTTATTGGACTAACAGGTGCAACCGGGGCGCAAGGCCCTACAGGCGTTCAGGGCGCTACTGGTATTCAGGGCGACTATGGCGCTACTGGTTTAACGGGCGCGACCGGAACTGCTGGTATAACTGGCCCGACAGGCGCTAAAGGGGTTACAGGCGCAACAGGCCCACAAGGAACGACTGGCCCCGCCGGACCAACTGGTTTAACGGGCGCAACTGGGCTGCAAGGAATTACTGGAATTACTGGAGCTACTGGCGCTCAAGGCGCAACTGGGCCGGCGGGATTACAGGGAGTTGCGGGCCCTCAAGGCGTTACTGGTTTAACGGGCGCTACGGGCGTTCAGGGTGAAACTGGAGTTACTGGACCGGACGGGCCTACTGGGCCGCAAGGCGATCCCGGGCCCGCTCCGTGGACTTTTGTAGGGCCGTATGACAACGGTGTATCCTATAATTTAGGAAACGCTGTAACGTTTAACGGCGGATTGTACTATCGGACTGGAAATCCGCTTAATCCCGGTTATCCGCCCACCCGTGGAGCTGTTAATGAATCTTGGACGCCAATCGCAGATAGCGGCGATCAAGGCGCTACTGGTTTGCAGGGCGCTACTGGAATTCAAGGTGCAACCGGCTTAACGGGCGCTACCGGGCCTGCGGGCGGCAGTGGATTAGCCGGTTTAACTGGCCCTACAGGCGCTACCGGTTTGCAAGGTATTACTGGCGCAACAGGTTTAGCAGGAGCTACCGGTTTAACTGGGTTTACTGGTTTAACGGGAACTACAGGGCCGCAGGGCGCAACCGGGGCTACAGGGCCAATTGGCTCAACTGGCGCAACAGGTATTCAGGGCGCTGCGGGATTAACTGGGGCTACTGGAATTGGAATTACCGGAGCTACGGGTATTCAGGGCGCCACTGGATTTACTGGCGCAACTGGCTCAACTGGCGCTACAGGTATTCAAGGCGCTACGGGGTTAACCGGGGCTACTGGAATTGGAATTACTGGCGTGACAGGGCCGCAGGGCGCAACGGGGCCGCAAGGGCCTGCGGGTTCATCCGCGACCGGCGGCGCTTCTATTGGGTTAATTCTTGCGTTACAATAGCGTTGCTTTAATTTTCTATACAAGGAACAACAGAAAATGGCCGCACCCAACCTCAACAGTGCGTCGGGCGTCTACTGCAACAACGCCTTACTGTCGCTCACCACGACGAGCGCCACGCAACTGGTGAGCAACGCCGCGAGCAGCGGCAAGACGTTTTTGATTGACGGCATCACGGTCGCGAACACCGACACGGTCAACCCTGTGACGGTGACGGTGACGCTGTTCCAGAGCGCGACGAACACGGGGACGGGTTTTGAACTTTGCTCGACGGTGGCGTGCCCGGCGAACGCCGCGATCATCGTCGTGGACAAGTCGCAGGGCGTGAGCCTGCTCGAAAACGAGAGCATCTACGTTACGGCGGGAACGGCGAGCAAGCTCAAGGT
>RGUK01000208.1 GCA_010027825.1 bacterium | reverse complement strand
GGACCGCGAGTGGGGTGGCCTGAACCTCATCGCCCAATCAGGCTGACGGTGATAAGTCACCTGCGTCGGTCCGGCAAAGTAATCGGGCGCGATCGTGGTAGTCCACGTGACTCCGCTAAGTGTGCGGATAGCATTGCCGGCTGGTGAAAAATAGCCGGATACGCACGTAGAAGTTCTTTTCGGAAACGTCACGACACGGGGGTTCGACTCCCCCCGCCTCCACTGCGGTTATTAAACCCACGGCAACTTCGCCGTGGGTTTTTTGTTGGTTTGGAGATAGGAATTAAATGGCTGCTAAAACTGCGGCCCAGAAGCCAAAAATCGGTCGCCCATCGCTGGGCACGGAAAACGTTTTCCGCCGTTACGGCGGCGAGCCCGTTAAAGGAGCGTATGGCTGGGAGTTGTACTTCGCAAAAATGCCGTGCGGCATTTCAGTGCAGCAGAAGCACATTGACGCTGGCAAACCCGGGGCCGCGAATGAATGCGTCTTCGCGCGCGCAATCGACGACCACTTCGGCGGCAAGTTCCTCGTCGAAGTCGGTCTGACCATCGTCCATATAATCGATGCGCCGAGGAAGCGGCGATTGACATTCAAGCTCCCTGTCGCGCTGCGCAAACGTTTGCGGCTATTCGACGGCGTCAAAATTTGGGATCTTCCCACTGGCGTGTATTTTCTCCAGGCGATGAGCAAGACTGTGCGCAAAAATCGCGATGGGCGCACTCGGGCTACGCGTGCTTTGCCGCCCAAGAATCGGGAGCGGCCAACGCGGCTCATCTTCCACGGCCGGGTAATTCGGGTCAAAAAAGCTACCTGATGCAAAAGCGAGCAGCGTCAGGTGCGGGTATAATCGATCCTCGCAAAAGGCAGGCGAGGTGAAGCAAAAACAACAGTCGGGGTGGGTAGGCAACAATCTATCCGCCCCGATTTTGCGCACGTGGTGTAACGGTAAGCACACGAGATTTATATTCTCGGCCCTAAACGGGTACAGGCTGATTACCTGTAGGTGGGGGTTCGATTCCCTCCGTGCGTATTGCCTGATCAGTGGTTCGCGTCATTTTTTGAAAGGATTCAGACCATGACGTATCGAGTTGTGTTGGCCAACGAAGCCTATGACGTCCTCATTAGCTGGTTGGAAACGCACGACATTCCCTACGATCAACGCGCGCAGGGGCCCAGGATGTATATTGGCCTGGCTCCGCAGCACTGGCGGCGGGTGGAGTATCTGGGCCTGGCGTAAGCAGTCGGCGCTATCGTCTAACGGTTAGGACGCGACCCTTTCAAGGTCGAAATCGGAGTTCGATTCTCCGTAGCGCTATTAAAGTTTCGGGAACGTGGCGGAATAGGCAGACGCGCCAGACTCAAAATCTGGTTCTTGCAAAAGAGTGTGGGTTCGATTCCCACCGTTCCCACTACGCGTTTTTTTTGGCGTCAGGAGCCGAGTGTGACAGTATGCGACACAATTCAAACGTGGGTAGAGATTCTGCAGCAAGCGCCAAATGAATATTTATGCCCGTCTGAGTGTGTTCGTTTGTTATTTGATTTGAAGAAACTGCACCGAGAACTAGCAGGAGAAAGTATGTCTGCAGCCGTTAAAGTAGGCGACAGAATTAAACTTCTAGCGCCCATGACAAATCCGAATTCGACATGTCGGCCCGTTGAAGACGACATGCCCGTTGGCCTTGAGGGGGTGGTTACGGGCGTGTTAACCGGCCACGGCCCGAAATTCGACCAGATTAGCGTCCACTGGGATAACGGGCGCATGCTTGGCGTTATGCCGGGCCACGATAAATTCCAGATCATCCCCGTCGAGGCTAACAACCCGTGAAGGCGTACGACAAAACGACCTACGCCGAAATAGAACTGGACGAACACGGAAAATGTCCAGACCCGTGAAGGCGTACGACAAAACGACCTACGCCGAAATAGAACTGGACGAACACGGAAAATGTCCAGAATGCAATTCAGATTTGAGCGCCGGCGATATCTTTGAGGTTCTGCGCCCTCAAGACTGGTGCAAAACCAAAACGGATGAAGAACTCCGGGCGTACGTTCGGGAGTGCTATTCGCCGCCCTACAAATTCAGCCGGCTTGTAGGCGTTGAATATCCATACGGCCATCCGCGGCACTACGACGGCGTGAGCGAATGGACGTGCCCCGACTGTAAACACAGTTGGTACAGGTTTAAACCCCGACCCAAAAAGAGAGCCAAAGCGTGAAAATATACATTGGCCCGTATCACCACTGGTTTGCGCCGTACCGCTGGATGAAGAAGCTGTTGAGATGGTGGTATGGCGTAAACGAAAGACGCGTCAATCTCGATGACTACGACCGCGTCAACGACATCGCGCGACGCCGTTTCAAATGGCTGCGCGCGATTGAGGACTGGGTCGATTCACGATACCAGCGAAAAATTCAAATTCGTGTCGATTATTATGACACGTGGAGCATGGATGACACGCTCGGGAAAATCGTGCTGCCCATGCTCAAGCAGCTAAAAGAAACAAAGCAAGGGTCGGCTTTGGTGGATGACGACGACGTGCCGGACGAACTCAAAAGCACCAACGCCGAACCCCTGACCGACGCGCAAATTAAAATGGGGTACTGTGATAACAATACCCACAAGCGCTGGGAATGGGTGCTGAACGAGATGATCTGGGCGTTTGAGCAGATCGTCGACAACGACTCCGAAAGTCAATTCCATAGCGACATCGACCCCCGGCATTTCGTTCAAGGAGTCTCTGGATCGCGGCAAATTCGATTACGAGGCTTATAAAGTCTGGCAAAACAGAAAGACTCGCGGGCTTACGTTGTTTGGCAAGTATTTCGAGGGGCTTTGGGACTAGGAGAGTTAATTGTCGGGCATTGCGCAAATTTTCTTTCATTATGGAGGTGATGTTGTGACGGGCTGGAAGCGCGCTTGGCAAACCCGCTGCAAGACGCGGGGCAGCGCGAAACTTAAGAAGTGGCTCAAGCGCCAGAACCACCGGCTCAACAGGCTGGTGGCCAAAACTCTGGCGGGTGAAGTCGTCCGGCTCAACGGCCGCGACGTGACCTAAGCCTAAGTATGTTGTGTTTGGGGCCGCCTATGGGCCCCTTTTTTTAGATATCAGCGCCCGGGTTAAATATCTATCAAAATCCGGGCATATTAAATAAGCCCCCGGATATCTGTCACACGGGAGCCTGCGACGACCTGTAAACATTCAGGGTCGCCTTCGTGGCAGGTGCGATTTGGAGATATGCATCATGAAGATCGTCAACCTCACGGCTCACGTCCTGAACATTGTGTGCGAGGGCGGCCACACGCTCTGGGTGCCCCCCAGCGGAACGATCGCCCGGCTCAAGGAGAAGGTATTCGGCCATTTTAACTTCTCCGCCGACGGCGTGCTCCTCCGCGACTTCGTGGTGCCGGTGGTCGTCAAGGGCATGGCCGAGATCATCGACCTGCCCGAAGAAACCAACGGTGTCCGGTATGTCGCCTCGGCCCACGTGGCCAAGGCCGCCGTCGAGGCCGGCCGCCGCGACGTCTACTGTCCCGGCGATCTCGTGCGGGACAACGCGGGCGTCGTTGTCGGCTGCAAAGGCCTCTGCCGCCCCGCGGTCGACGCCGCGGTGTTGTCCTAAAAGGTTGGCGAAGCATTCGGGGCGAAAGCCCCGGTGCTCTCGCCTTCTTTTTGCTATCAGAGCTTTTGATAACATACAGCGCGCGTGTGATACACTAATATGCAGGATAAACCAAGGAAAATCCGCATGCGTATTAACACCCCTGCCGGCTTTGCGAAAAAATCCATGGCTCCGCTA
>RGUK01000207.1 GCA_010027825.1 bacterium | reverse complement strand
TTGAACTCGGTGGACAAATTAAGGATCGTCTCCTTCATCTTTTGGCTATCCTGTATGGCATAGATATGCCTGATAGCTGCCTGTACGTCCTCGCTTTCCACGTTTAACTGTGGCATGGAATTGCGCGCCATTTCAAAGCGCTGTTGTTTGGTTGGTTTTTTCTTTCTCATGTGCTTATGCTCTATAAAAGGTCTCCGATTTCCAATATGCGGATGGGTTTGTCCGCTTGTTTTCTGAGCAAAATCTTTGAATCGGCCAACAGCGTATAGCCAGAAGCCATCGCCGCGTCGAACTCTTGTGTATCATCAATGTCAAAATTAGCCCAATCTTTCAACAATTCCAAGAAATATACCTTGTGAATGTTGTCGTAAATATACTTCTCTATCATCTCGCACATCGCCTGTGTGGTGCGCTTTGAGGCGGCGATCCCGTAGTTTTTGTTGCCTTTGACCTTCATCAAAAAGTTCTGCACGCGCTCGTTTTCAAAGTAGCCGACCATACCGATCTTGTTGTTCTCTATCAAGCCCTGACAGCCGTACAGGAAAAGCGTAATGAACACGTCCTCGTAGAACTGCTCCACTTCGCTTGTGCGGTAGATGTACTGAAGGACAAACATATCCGATATGTCCGGCTGCAAAGGGTCGTGTTTTCGCTTTACATAAAACGCCGCATCGGATTTTTGCCTGCCTTCCACGCGGGAGTGCGAGAAAGGGTCTATGCCACAGACGTACATATCCGTGCCCATTGGCCGGTAGTCCACTTTATACGACGTGTTGTCGGCCTCTGACAAGGGGTTGACAGGGTGCGGGTAGTCCTTGACACGTAGCCAGCGCCCTTTCTGAGTCGGCACCCATTTGACCTCGCTTCCATACGTTTTCCAGACATAGTTGCCGCGCTCGACAAGTTGTTCTTGACGCCACGCGACAAGGTCAATTTGGTCGGATATTTTGATCGTATCAAACACGCTTTCGCGTGACAAGAAGCGGAAAGCCTCTTCGATAGTCAAAGGCTCTTTCCTGACAAGCGAGTTATACGACATAGCGTCATCTGCATACGCTTTTCGCTCCGCTATTATCTCATCGCGGTTTGCCGACTTGTCACATTTGCCGTACTTGTCACGGTTTCGCGCCTCATCCGCTGGGAGGAAAAACCGGAACAAGCCGGTCTTTGTGCGCCGTGTCCCGTCATCCAGCTTTAGCTGATCGGAGTCCGCGTACATCTTGACATACATATCCGTTGAGCCTTCGATTTCCTCGACGGTTGAAGTCAGCATCGCCTTGCCTTTAATCTTGCCGTCAATGATCAAACAGAACTTGACGATGTTCCAGCGCTCGTACACATCCACGCCGACCTGTGTCTTAAAGACCTCATCGCCTATGTAGCGCAGAAGTTTTGTACCGTCAAAGGCCGTTTCCGAGGATGAACGGTGTTCTATCCAGCCGCCAAGGTAGTCGTTGCGGCGAAAGGCTTCCGTATCCACCTGCTTAGGCTTAAAGATCAGCGTGTTGTTGATGTTGTTCAAACGCCGCTCATCGTGGTTTGGCTTAAAAAAGTCCGGTAGCCGGGCAAAGGTTCGGATAATGCCGTCCTTGAACACCACTTTGGCAGCATCTTCCGCCGTCTTTGATTGTATCCCTAAATTGGAAAACCCTGCCCGCATCACGGGCTCAAGGCCAAACGCCACGCTCTTTGCCGTTTTCCCGTCGCGGCGCTTGGTCAGCTTCAACACACCAAAGCAATTAGGGTTTCTAAGGCAGTGCTCGGTAAAGAGGAAAAACTGCCGATCGGATTCGCGAAAAGTCGGATAGCCCCTATTGCCGTGCGCTGCGATAAAGCACCATTCCAGATAAAAGTAATGTAGGCCGGTAATATAGGTAGGCTCTCCCGTAGGCCCATTGGCAAACCAGCAACCGGACAGGCGGCGCACCCAAGCGCCTTGACGGAACGCCTCTATGTATGGATCAGAATATCCCGGATCTTCAACCTGCTTTGCTTTTTCCTCTGCGATTTTTTGCTCATAGTCCGAAGGAAGACCCGTGCGCACCCAGTAAAAGTCATCCGGTTCCGGGTTCTTTTTTTCAACGCCCAAAAAAACAAGCCCATCGCCGAAAGGATCGCGCACGTACCCCACAGGGGGGATAGCGCTTTGCACCCCTTGCACGATCTCGGAAGACCAGCCGTCAGGGACGGGACAAGATACATAAGCGTCTTTGCCTTCCCCGACAAGTGACCAAGGTTTGTTGTTGGGCATGGTTTTCATAGCGCAGGGCGTATCCAAAAAGTTTTGGAGAAGTCCTCGGGTTCTTCTGTAAAGCCGTGGCTGTAACATTCACAGTCATACCAATAAGTGCCGTGTTGGTATATAGGCATTTTTTCCCCGAAAATAGTTTCCCCTTCGCAGTCAATAGAGGCATACATAGCATCCTGCGGCCAGAACTCCAGAGGAACCGGGAATTTAAGCCCGTGTTCGTTTGTCAGGAAAGTCAATTCCAGCGTTTCTTTACTTGTCATCGCTTTTGGATTTATCGGCTTGGCATGACAAGCCGTTGTCATAATCCGGTAGGGATTTTGACAAGTAGGCTTCGTATTCTTTTCTCGCCACGGCAAGTGCCCAGATAGCCCCTGCCTCGAACGACAAGATGTTTTGCTGCCAGAGCGGTTCCATGTTCGGGTAGGTTGTCGCCACGTGTTCCATTGCGACAAACAAAATCCTGTCTTTGTCAATTACGTCAATTACCATACATCATCATCATAATCGCTTGTCAGGTTGGCGACAAGCTCCGGTGACCAATTTAATTTAGACCCGACAAGTTCCTCTAACTGCTTGTCATCGCCGTATATCTTTGCATATAGGCTTTCCAGTTCCTCGCTTGTTGCCTTCATAAACTTCCTTAACCCGTCTTTGACCGTTAAAGCGTCCAAGACTTTTTTGGTATCCATCTTGTCGCTTTCCTCGACAATGGCAAACATCTTTTCCACGCACTCTTGAAAGAAGTTTTCCAAAGCCGCTATCGCACCACTATATCCACATAAACGGGGCTGGATAGCGCAAAGATCTGGTTTGCGTGCGAATACTCGTTTGGTAGCGTAAGGTCAAAGCCTGCCAATTTAGCGGCCACGGCCTTACGCTCTTTTACCTCCTGTATGCGCTTAGGCAGGGGGCTGTTCGCGTCGTACATGTAGGCAAAGTACGCCCCTAAACGCAGCTTGTCCGCTTTGTTTGCGCGGAAGCGCTTTATAGCCTCCAACTCCTCTAAGTTGGTATCGGCCAAATCCTTTGCCTTATAGACGCGCCAGCGCATCTTGCGAAAGTCGCTGTCTTTAAAGTAGCTCATGCTTTTCGGTACCTCGGCCCTTTCTGGATTTTGCCGTCCTTGACGATGAAGTAATAGCCGTCTTTGCACTCGTGCACCGTGCCGCCCACTTGCTCAGCATACGCGTCCGCTTCGGCTTTATCTGACGTTGACTTTGTGCCATTGGCAAGATAGAGCCTTTCAAAGCCTTCGCGCAGTTGCTGCTTTGTCATGCCATAAGAAATGGCAGCACCCAGTGCTACCCAAATCAAGTCCAGAAGTTCTTGTCGTAAGTGCATGTCGCCCCTTCCTTCCGATACCATTTCCGCTGCCTGTAAGACCTCGTTGCTTTCCTCATGCACCAAGCGGATGTAAAGGAGCAAGTTATCGAGGCGGTTTTTTTCCAAGATGCGGAAGTTGTCCTGCCAAGAACGGACAAAGCCGTCTATCGTACCGTCGGGCATTTCCGGGGACGTGCTTTGTTTTTGAGGCATAAGGACAGCCCAGCAGAGGTTGTT
>RGUK01000206.1 GCA_010027825.1 bacterium | reverse complement strand
TTAAATTCATAGCCACCGTCAGAAGTTTTGGTTAAATCCAGCCATTCACCGGCTCTTTCCAAGGTGAGAGACGAAGTACGGTAGGAGCCGGTCACTCCATTGTAGAGGTACCGGAGCTCCAGAGTTCCCCCTCGGAAACCGTCGAAATCACTCAGAGCACGTAGAAAAACAATATCTCGACCATCCACGTTGACCAAGAGCGCCTGTTTTTGGATGTCCTTGAGCGTGAAGCAACTTAAAGAAGATCCATGGAAGACCGTGGCTGAGCGCTTTAAAGTTAGCGACACCATCAAAGGCAAAATTACCAACATTACCGACTTTGGTATTTTTGTTCAGTTGATCGAAGGCGTTGACGGCCTGGTACACATCTCCGATATTTCATGGACTGAGCACGTAAGCCACCCAGGCGATCGCTACAAAAAAGGCGATGTTGTGGAAGCTGTTATCCTGTCGCTTGATCCTGAAAATCGTAAGATCTCTCTTGGCATCAAACAACTGGAAAAAGATCCATGGACCACCGTTGCTAGCGAATACAAGGTTGGCGACATGGTTGATGGCGTTGTTTCCAAAATCACCAATTTCGGTGCCTTTGTAAAACTTGGCAGCGGCATTGAAGGCTTGGTACATATCTCCGAACTTTCAGAAAACAACGATGTTGAGAAAATCGAAGATATGTTGCAAGTAGGCCAAGCAGTTAAACTGCGCGTTATCAAAGTCAGCCCAGAAGATCGCAAACTTGGCTTGAGCTTTAAAGCTCAACGCGAGGGCGGCGATCAAGGCGGCCGTGAAGCAAAACCACGTCAAGCACGCGAACAACGCGCTGACCGTTCTGCTGAGCGCAAAGACTACCGCAACGACTACGAACCAGTACGGCAAAAAGAAGTTGTTACCAAAAATGCTCTGCAGCAAGCGCTTGAAGAGCATATGAAAAACAACAAGAGCGAGTAACAACAATGATGCAAACAACGTTCGCAATCATTAAGCCTGACGCTGTACAGGCTCACAATACTGGTAAAATCATCGATCGCATAGAGCAAGAAGGCTTTACGATTGTAGGCATGAAAAAGATACACATGTCTCAAACGCTAGCTGAGCAGTTCTATGCTGTCCACCGTGAACGCCCCTTTTTCGGTGAGCTCGTTTCATTCATGACTTCAGGCCCATGCGTTGTGCTTGCACTGCGCAAAGAAAATGCTATCCAAGCATGGCGTGATTTGATGGGTGCAACAGATCCTGCAAAGGCCGCGCCTAACACCCTTCGCAAGGTATTTGGCGTGAATGTTGGCAGCAATGCCACCCACGGTTCGGATGCGCCAGAAACTGCGCAAACAGAACTCAAGCTCTTTTTCCCAGAGCTTGTTTAAGAATCAAGGGCCGACGTCACTGTCGGCCCTTTTTTTATGGAGAGAAAAGGAGTTTTGAATGAGTAAAAATACCCCCTCCCACTGCCTATCTATGCAGCTATTCGTAGGCGTTATGGTTGCAATTCTACTCGATAGCCTATGGATCGGCTTTGTAGCCAAGCATCTTTATTTGCAAGCCTTTTCAAGCTTTATGCTTTCGCCTGAAATGATGCGTCCCGCACAGTGGATTGCCGCAATAGGCGTTTGGTTCATCATGGTTGTGGGCATCGTCCATTTTGTCCTGCCCAAAACCTTCAAGGCTTCTTTGCGCGATGCGGCAATAGAAGGCGGCCTGTATGGCCTCGTGGTGTACGGATCGTATGGGCTGACCAACTACGCGGTGTTCAAAAACTGGCCATCCCACATCGTTTTTACTGAGCTGCTTTGGGGCACAGCCTTCTGCGCAGTCATTACAATTGTTTTAACGCTCTTTAGCCGCACCAAGTAGGTTTTTTGCTTTTTCTTACCGCTCTGCTATGTTTCCCATGCACTAACACGCAGGGGATCCTACATGCAGTTGCTACGCATCTTAGTTTTTTGCTTCTTTTCCAGCGTCCTGCCTGCTTACGCTAGCCAGGAAGACTTTGATGCGGCCATTGCAGCAAAACGTGCGCTCTGGAACAGTACGCATGCCCATCTCATCTGGACATTCAATAACCAAACGCTTACGGAAAAGCCTATCAATTGGAGCTCCTGGTCACTGGAAGAATACGCTACCAAGCTGTACGAAAACACCGTTAACCCAAGCCCTTGGGAGCGCCGGTGGCTTACGTTCAATTTATTCAAATCGCATGACGCCGGACTTAGACCACCACGCCTTGCTAACAAAGAAAACATGCAGGTTTGGCAAGACTTGAACCTGCTTTGCGGTCAGGCAGATAAAACGCGATATGTAGCTCAAGCAGCCTTCCCCACGCTCACCCAGGCAGGTCACGTCAGCACATGCATCACGCTGACACAACCAACAATCGACATTGCGGTGCTCCAGGCGCGCCAGACTCTGATCAGGCACCTCGTTGAGCATCCAACATTGTATGCCGATGTGCAAAAAGCACTGACTGCTTTTGCCGTCCACGAGCCCATGCTGCTGGCTTTTTGGGATTTTAAAGATCACCTAACCAATGATCTGCAGCGCAATGTGTACTTCCGCCACGGAAGCATGCTTGAAGCAGTTAACACCTGCGAGCCAGCTTTGCAATTTAGCGTCATAAGCAGCATTGGCAGCCGTTACTACCAAGGCGTTTTGCAAGCACTGGCCTGCTGTATGCTGAGCGCCTACGGCGTTACAGCCCTCACGCAGCTTGCAATTCCGGAACTTGACCGCCTAGGTTATGACCAGCACATCGGTGATGCCGGGATCATTTTCTACCCCTTCCGCTGGCTTACCAATCCAACCCTGCGCGGCATTGTGGCGCTACTGGCTGCGGGCTTTTGCGGCCACCGTGCCATTGAAGCGCTCCAGGAGGCCCGCGGCCTGCGCGTTTACTTCCACACCTACCGCAAAATTATTTACCATACTGGACGGGCACTGAGCGCTTTGGACGATTTAATCAGCGTTTTAGCAAAGCACAACCTGCTCATGGGCAGCGATTGTGCAGCACTGCGTTCAGCACAAACCGACCCGGCGCTGCGCCATCTATTCTCTTTCAGTAAAAACCCTATTTTCCAAGCAGCGGAGCAAGACGGCGCTATTTTTGGCAACACCGGCATGTTCTTCAGCTTCTTTGCTAGTTTTCTGGCACAAAGGGATAAAATTGAAGCATGCGTGGTAGCCCTGGGACGGCTTGACACGTTAACCGCAGGGGCAACGCAGTTGATCAACCAGCCGGACCGCTGGTGCCTGCCAACCTTCCTCACCGACTACCATAAGCCTGTTGTCGCAGCAGAAGAGTTTTGGCATCCACTCATCCATGAAAACGCCGTACCAAATAGCCTGATGCTGAATGAACATGGGGCACGCCCCCACGTGCTAATCACCGGCCCTAATGCTGGCGGCAAATCAACCACCATGAAGGCTCTCTGCCTAAGCATTGTACTTGGACAAACCGTAGGCATAGCCCCGGCAAAAAATCTTCGCTTCACGCCGTTTAAGCACATTAAAACGTATTTGAACATCAATGACGATTTGGGTGCCGGTAACTCACTCTTCAAAGCTGAAGTAAAGCGGGCATTAGACCTGCTACGCACAATCACAAACGCGGCTCCCGGGGAGTTTGGTTTCTTTATTTTTGACGAAATGTTCAGCGGCACCACGCCGATTGAAGGCTGCGCCTCGGCTAAGACCCTGGCTGAAGCGATTAGCCGCTCTAACAAATGCATCTGCCTGGTAGCAACGCATTTTGCCCCACTCACCGAGCTAGAGCAGACCACTGATGCATTTACGAACATGAATGTAAGCGTGGTCGTCAGC
>RGUK01000205.1 GCA_010027825.1 bacterium | reverse complement strand
AAAAATCTCCAGAAAATCTCCGCATTTTTTCGGAGCAAAATATTTTGTATCGCATTTGTATCGTAAAATTATTTTTCGTAAAAAATCACAAAAAATTATTTTACAGATTTTCTCCAGATTTTCTCCAGATTTATTTTCGGAGAAATATTTTTGTATCATATTTGTATCGTAAAAAATATTTTTTCATTTTGTTTATTTTTACGAAAAACACCAAGAGGGGACTCTTGCTCTTTTTCGGAAAAAATGTAAAAATCTTTTTCTCTTTTCGGAAAATCAAAATATTATATAAAATGGAAACACATCGAGAAAGAGTTTTGAAAAAGTTAGGACTTCCAAAAGATACGCATTTGTCTCTTTCGGAATTAGCAAAAAAATCTGGCGTTCCGTATTTAGCATTACGAGAGTGTTACAATCGCGGAATCGGAGCGTGGAAAAACAACATCGCAAGCGTAAGATTAAAATCGGATTTCAGCAAAAATCCGGATACGAAATCATTTCCGCGATCGGCGAGACTTTCCAAAGAACAATGGGCGATGGCACGCTGTTATAGTCTCATTGATAAAGGGAAAACATACTATACTGCGGATTCCGATATTGTCCGACGATACCACATTTAATCTCGCTCGAACGGACAAAATTGATAATGATAAAAAAAACAATAAAATAGAAACAAAAATGCCGGAGAAAGCCGAACTCGCCGCGAAGAGTGTCGTGGAATACACCCGGTCAATCCAGACGCTACAAAACCGCGAATGTAACTACTTGAACAAAGACGAACTTCTGGAGTATCGGAAAGCGTTCAATCTGAAAGATCGAACGTGGCGATTTCTGCTGTGTTCGATTGTTTGGAAACTTCGCGGCGTGGAAGAACATGCCGAGTATCGGAAGGAAATACAGAAAATGGTTAAGGAATCCAACGATAAGATAACAAAAGAAGAAATCGAACAGATAATGTCTGATAAGCAAAAAGAAAAAGACGAACGATGGGATGTGGTTGTGGACAAGTCCTTAAAGTACATCAGCGACGAAACGAAAATGTTAGAAAATCGTATTCTTGTAGGTCTCTATACAATGCTCAATCCAACGCGTCTTGACTATGTACACATGCGACTTTACAAAGAAGAGCCACAAGATAAAAAAGCGACCTACTTCGTCATCAACGAAAAAGAACAAGTTGTGGTGATTAATGACCATAAGACATCCTGGAAAAAAGGAGCATTACGCGAAGTATTACCGGGACGACTGAAAGAAATGATACTGAACTGGTACGCCGAGAAACCAGACGCGGAAATGTTTCCAATCACTGAAAACAATTTATGTAAGCGTGTTACGAAAGTATTCCGAGAGATTACCGGAAAACCAATGACCGCGACAAGTCTCCGCCATTCGCGAATCAATCATCATTTCGGAGATGCTCCGATGCCTAAGGAAAATAAAGCACTTGCGGCAAGTATGGGTCATTCTGTTTATGAACAGCAAGCATACAGGTTTCGTCCCTCAGAAAAATAATTGACCAGTGTATAGAGAATGCCTCAACAGTTCGCGTCGAGCGTCCCTGCGATTCTTACCAACGCTATCCCGCCCCTTGGAAACTTCCATAATCGCGATAGTCCGCAGTGGGCAGCGTATGGTAGCACTGGTGGCGGCGGTGGCGGCATTAGCGGCGGTGTCGTACAGGCGAATGCCGTACAACTTTTTAATAATGTGTCCACCGTTACAATGACGACTGAGTTTTCCGGAACAAACACTATACTTTTTAATGTCAATGACGCCCGAACACCTGGGACTCCTGCTGCTACGAACGCGATGCAACTTGTCCCCGTCTCTGCTACGCCTCAGGAAAAGGATTATCGTTTGGTTGCCCCACAGATATTAGTTCTACCTAATTCGGAATCAGGTGACGGTTCAGCCTTAGCCGGTGAAGGTTCATTAGGAATCCGGAACAATCCGTTCGGCGGAACATTTCAACAATATTCTTGGGTGAACAACCCAATCGCAAACCCACCTTATCCGGCTGGTTCTTTGGAGTTCTTAGTCAACAATAGCGGCTCAGCGACGGCTATAGATTACATTTTGCCTACAGGTGAAACGCGGCACGAACAACAGCAGACGTTCGATGGTAACGCAACGTTCAACAATCCGGTAGCATTTAATGACCCTGTCTCTTTTTTGTCTTCTGTCTCGTTCGCCGTATCTCCTACGGGCATCGTATCGGCTCCTCCGTCATCATTTCCTAACGCGGTACAATTCTTAAGCACTGTGAATTTCGTAAGCAGTGTGAATTTCGCCGTACCTCCGACGGGCATCCCTGGCGGTGGCGGTCTCGCTCCTGTCACGGCGTATAAATATGACGCTACCCAAAATGTCGCGCCTCCTACTGGTGCCGGACAAACGATTGTTCCTTTCGGTTCATCCTTCACTCCCACCGTGTCCGGCGTATATATGATTGAATACTATCTTGGACAGAATATCTCCGGCACGGATTCTACTACGTGGGGCGCTCCGGACTGGATCGCCGGACGTCTGAATTACCTAGCCGGTTCGACTCCGTCATTTACTGGCTTCTCTTGTATCTTTCCGAAATCAACGCCTGTCTCTGGTTCGGGCGGTGCCGACAATACGGACAACTCCGTCACAATCGTGTTATTGACGGCTGGAGAAACGTATACTCCCGCCTACGTACTCAATAACGGCAGCGGGACTAGCACATGGGCAGCCGGCAACGTAAGTTTTGAATGCACCGTAACATCCCTCTGCGGATAGAAAATCTATGACATAATTAAATGAGCCAACCTTCAGTTCCTTCTTCGGTTCCGCAGATTGTCCCAAATCGGATAGCACCTGTAGGTGATTACGCAAACGGAACAAGTAGTTATTGGGTTCCGACTGCTACTGGAGGCGGAGGAGGCGGAGGTGGCGTAAGTAATCCTCTGACTGCTACGCTTGCTTGTGCGGGGAATGATATCACCGGAGCCGGACAAGTACAGGCGGACGAAGTCACCGTAAACAATACATCCATTAACATGGGCGCGGATTTACAACTAACAAGTGCCTCTCAAAATTATTTCGGTATAACAGTACGCGATACAACGGGAAGTGATAGTAGCGTAACCCCTTTCTTGCTACGTGGAAATGGAGCAAGACCATATCAAAATTATACCGCGGTTATGAACTCTGTTGGAATAGCACCGCCTACTGTCGGCGATGGTCTTATTAATCTCGGAGCAAATACAGGTACAACCAATCCTTACGTAAATATACTTACCGCAGGAGAAACACGAGATATTTATACGGCGGGTGGTTTCTACATCACGGGGTCTGATAGCAATAACATAATGTCATGCCCACCAGGCGCGCCTCGTCAGGTTCTGTTCCCTGGATTCGTAAGCACGCCTACGCTGACCGCCGGAACCATAACGACTAACAATGTGTCCGCCCAATCTTTAACTACAAATGGTGTCCTCGCAAATGGAAACGGAGTCTTTAATTATCCGGTAACATTCAATAGCACGGTAAACTTCGCGTACCCGCCGGCAAGCGGTGGTTTATCGCCGCGTACAACATTGTTGTACTCGGTAACCCTTCCACTGCCTCAGACGATCCCAGCACCGACGGGACAGATTCAGGGTCAGTCTTTCACTGCCCCCGCGACTGGCGTTTATATGATTCAATGGAACCTACAGTATTCGCCAGGAAACACTACCGCGGGTAATGCGGATGCGTTCAATTGCGTTATATACCAGACGGACGAGGGGACGAACGTTCCGAAAGCCAGGGCATCCATACCGGTCTTAGGTTTGAACGGAACAACCGCATATCCATCGTGGACCAGTATGAC
>RGUK01000204.1 GCA_010027825.1 bacterium | reverse complement strand
TTAAGAGATTCTTGTGGCAGGAAAGAAACCACCACGTCCTTAATGATATAGACAATTGGATGGCCAAAAACCATCCGGCAGTTAAAGAGATGCTTAACCACCCTAAATGGGGTAGGTACCTTAACGGCGATGCCCAAAGAGCCTTGTTCCCGGCTTTTTGGCTTAACTGGGGTGCAATCACCCACCACGAAAAAGCTCGCGGATACAATACCGAAGAGGCTCACAACTCTTACGCCGACCACACCCCTTACTGGGATGCGATGGACAAAATTCTGAAGAGTGAGGAAGAAACCCCTGAAGCCAAGGCTTTTAGGACGGCAAAACTTCACGCACAGTGGGTTGCTCAGTATGGAGAGTTGCCAGCCCTTGACGGATTGGCTGGTCTCAATGACGAGCCGGAACAACAAGCGCTCGTTAATGGGCAGGATTTTTCTGGCATGGACCCCGCTGAAACACCTTGGCATCCATTAAACAACGGAAAGCACGTTTATGTCAAGGGGTATATGAAGGGCAACCAGCTTCATACAGTCCGTCAGGAAGCGGCATTCTACAATGCTGCCAAAAACGTATTTAATCTCGCCCAGTATACGCCCGTAGCCACCGCCCTCAAGAACCCGCACGATGAAGGTCAAGAACTTTCGGTAGTCGAGGGTATTCCTGACGCCCAACATATCAGCACCGACAAGTCCGGAAAACCTCTAGATAAACACGCCGAAATATTGTCAAATTTGGGGCAAAAGGGTGAGCTCGACAAAATGATGCTCATGGATTTAGTTATGGGCAACACAGATAGACATGCATACAATATGCTATTCTCTCAGCAAAAGCCGCACTTTCACCTAATTGACCACAGTGAGCTGGACGGCTTGACAATGATGACCAAGCCATATAAAGACCCAGCCTACCTGCATCACTATTCCAAGTTGACTGGAATTCCTTGGAGAGATGAACAGTTGCATCCTAGCGCCGCACACTGGCTCCAGAAAATAAACCTAAAAAAGCTTGCAAGCTCATTGTATCGCTCAGGCTTGCCAATAAATGCCATTAAGGAATCTGTGCGTAGGTTATGGTCAGTCAAAAACCACTTGCGTAAAATGGGAGCCAAGACCACCAGAGGCAGTATTCACGATGCCCCTTTCGAGGACGAAAATGTTGGATAGACTTTATTATGTTTTCTTTCAGAAGCCCAGCAAGGGTAAGACCGAAAGGCACCTGCTTGGCAGGTTCATGACTCATGGTAACAACCTAAGAATTATTGAGGATTACCACGACCAACTTGCCGATTCTTTGCCCGAAGGACCAATTGATTTACACAGTCTTCAATTGATGGATAGGTTGAAGCAAAATCCCTATATTAAGGTTATTTCACAAAAAGAAATTGACCAAGACCCAGAGTTCGCGGAGTTTGCCAGCGACGAAAAACACCCTGAAGCAGAACCCCTAGAGACTACTGGTGGTAGTACATTTGAATACCACCAGCGTGGTGTAGCTACCCCTCAAATCATTGAGTTTAGAGGAGGGGTTCCACACCTTAACAACGCCGCCTTGTCGCCAGAAGAAATTGATGCTATAAAACATAACGTCATGAATGGAATAGGCAAAATTGTACATAAACCCAATTTAGAAAAATCTGTTAAAAAAATGGAGGGGGTTTTCAAGAAGCTTCTTAAAAAAGACGACGATGAAGAGGCGCCTCCACATCCAGACGACGTAACGGAAGCTTTCAGTTTTTTAAGAAAGTTAATAGAAACAAACCCCGAGGCCGCAAAGCACGAGCGCACCCTAGCTAAATTAATCTTTAAGGATTCGATGGTTCCCAAGGTGGGGTCTAAGTATGCCCATCAAGATTTTCTTTCTCGCCCCCAAGAGGGCACCCATGTTGTATTAGACGGAAATGACTTCAAAAGCATCAACGACGCCTATGGGCATCCTATAGGTGATGTAGCAATTAAAGCTAGATTTGGCAGAATCATGCGAGAAAAGCTAGATGCAATCCCACCTATTGGTGGTACGCATAAGCTTTCTATGGCTATGGGTTTTGGTCAAAGCATAGGCGACGCAGACAAGGCCCTGTACATGGCCAAAGAGCAAAAGCTCCACCCTGAAACCAAACAGCCTTTGTATCCTAAGGGGCAAGCTCCAACGATGGCCCACTCTCTGATGCCCGGACACGAAGGCCCAATACCCCTCTCTCCAGAAATGCCTTCCATGAAAGTTTCTGGACCAAAGCCTCCTTCATTAAAGATGCCGGAACCTAGTTCTACACCAAATACGACCGAGCTAAATAAGTCGGAAGAGCTCCAAAAGATGGCCATCTCTAGTATTCCGCAAGGGCGACGACTTTTTCAGAAGGCAAGTGGCAGTCAGGTGTACGACTACTCCCATGCTCTCACCCCCAAGCAGCGGGCGGCTGGCTACGAGATGCGTGTTGAGCATTACCCAGACAATAACCTCCATGTCAGTATCGAGCGCCACAGTCGTCCGGTAGGCTTTGTGCATGCAGCTTTTTCTGGCGACACAATCAAACCAATTCAATCTGAAATTGAAGAGCCGTTTAGGAATCAGGGGCTGGGAACTCAGGCTTATGAGGCTTTGTTAGCACACGGCTTCCATCATGGGGCTAAGTCTGTGGCCGGAGGCTCTCATAGCACTTCCGCATCAAAAGTCCACCAGAAACTCGCCGAGCGTCACGGTACCGAATACAACGCAACACCAGCCCCCAAAGAAGTTCGTAAAAAAAAAGTTGGGCCATTTGACAGTCGGGTCGGACAATACGAATACACCCTTAAATCTGAGGTTGATTTATCTAAGAAAATTCTGGACCCATCCAGCGGGTATACCATTAGTCACGTAATGGACAGCCCAAGCCACATTCGAGTCCTTGCTCATCATGGTGGGAAAATCATAGGGGCACTACACCTCGACCGCCTCCAACCGGGTGCCCAAAACATATCTGCTTTTAATGTTCAGGTGGAGCCAGCCCATCAGCGCAAGGGCGTTGCTAGTGCTATGTATGCCCATGCTGAAAAAGTTACTGGCTTAAAGATAAAACCTAGCTCATATCAATCCCGCGATGGTCGCCAACTCTGGGAAGGAAACGAGCACACCCCCCAGTTTGGCAAGTCAGAAAATAATTTGATTAATGAATTGCACAAATACTCTTCTGACACAGAAGAAGAGCATGAAGCCGAGGAACTAAGTAAGGCTTTTGTAAGCCAATATGGCGGCCAACTCCCAAACAAAGACAACTCACATGCTTCAAAAAATGAGTGGTGGCACGGCTCGCCCTCCGGAAAATTTCCATTAAACAACATTCATGTTGGCAGCAAACAAGCAGCTCACGAGGCTTTAACGGCAAGGATAGGGCATCCTGTTTCGGGGGAATGGGATGGTACACGCGAATACGGCAAAACGCTATTGGCAGGGAAAAACACTCTAAGGGCTAAGGGTATTCCTGTTACTGGGTATTCCAACGATGCCCCAGACGAAGACCATTTCCCTAGTGGGCGTGCAAAATATTCAGACGGCACCCAAGTTGATTTTTCTGAAAAACCAGCGATGTTTAGAGTTAGAATAAAGGGGCAGATGTCCGACAATTGGAACACCCCCAGAACAGACAGAGCCGCAAACGCAATAATGAAAAGAAAAGGGGTTAAAAGAGGTGTTTATTATGTAAACGAGGGCGAGGACGTAGGCTCTATTAGCGCTGTAGTGCCCGCCTTTGATACTCATTTAGAAATACTTGACGGTAAGCTTGCTAAGGAAGAAGAGCTCAACAAAGTGACATTGACTCCGGATTCAGTTTCAAATCGCATGAAGCCGCACCAAGTTTATCCAGAT
>RGUK01000203.1 GCA_010027825.1 bacterium | reverse complement strand
TAATTTTTGGTTTACATCATTGGCCACAACTGTGGAGGCTCCTGATTTCATAGAAAACCAAGAAAAATATCCTTTATCACAACCCAAATCTATTATGCTTTTATTTTTAAATTCCGACTGTATGAAGGGTTCTATGAATTTTCTTTTTATATCAAGTTTTGTATTTGGGTGAGGAATCAGATTTTTATTTTTTACGTCAATATCATACCATTGATATCCTTCTTTTGTTGAAAGCCCCCTGTTTGCTTTGTGTTTATAGTTATTTATAGAATATAAAAGATCATTTATCATTTTTTAACATGCTTATGTTGGGGCTTCTTATTTTTTCTGCCACAGAGAAAAAGAGATTGAGATAATCTTTGGACCACTCTAGGCCACTTATCACATCTGGTTTTATTAATTCTCTAGACGATATTCTATACAATTCATCTATTCCTCTTTTCAAGATTGTTTCTACTAAAAAATCTATTTCCCCCACGTGCCTGCAATACAAACTTAGAGTTTCGTCAATTATTTCCCAAGAATATTTTGGTACATTTTTTATAATAATGCTCTCCGATTTTTTATGTGGCAAAAAAAGAATTTGCTTTACAAGATCTAAGTTAATGGTCTTTAAAAAAGATTTTCTAATTGCCCAAGAATTAGATTTTAAAGAAAAACCTTCGCAGATTTCTAAATTAAATTTGGTTATAGAGTGAAATATTGTTTTTTTCCAAACAATGAAATTTTTATTTTTTAAAAATTTCATTGCTTCTAATGTTGTTGATATTTTTTCAAGTATATTATCATGTAATAAATCATCATCATTTATTGGCAAAATAAAATAATCTAAATGTTCTGGTACATTTTTAAACCATTCGTCGAATTCATTTTCCCCATATATTATATTGCATTTTGTTGATCTCAAATTACTTGAACATATATCAGCTATCTCTTGTCTATATTGGAAAAAATTCAAATAAAAAGAGTCATTCCAATTCTTTAAAAAATCATTAGATTTTAAAAAATCTATATCTTCTTTTGTTGAATAATTTTTTAAATTATCATAATTATAAAAATTATTATTATTTAAATTTTTATAGTCTGGCAAAGATCTTATAAGTATAATTAATTCCATTTTAAATCTCTATTTTTTCTTTAAAATTTTTTATTAACGTTGCCTTGCCCCAATGTCTATTTTTATTTACTATCGTTGTGCCTGTTTTTAGTTTTTCCCAAGTTATTGTCCCATTATTTCTTTTTGTAAATTCAATATCTTTGTTTTTTATATACAAAACCTTCTGATCATCGGGTGTGTCAATCCTATCTTCTGTGAATTTGCTTTCATAGCGTATTATTTTAAAACCTCGCAAAAAACACCTAAAAACAAAGTTTACATCGTCATTTCCAAAACCGCCATCTAAATCTTCATCGAAGCCTCTTAAATTTTCAATATCTTCTTTATACAAACAAAATCTACCTTTTAAATAAAGAAATGTTGAGTTTGGCAGAAGGAAATTGTCGGGGACCACCAAAATGTTTTTTTCATAAAGACAAGCACACTCATTTAATCTTTTGGCATAATTTTTGTGGGTAAAATTATCTGTGTCGATGTTGGCAATAAGTTTATTTTTTGCCAATCTAAAAGTTACATTTTGGGAATGATTTGGACAAAAAAATTCAGGCTCTTCTGTTCTGTAATAGTTTAGTCTCCCAGAATTTATCTGGTGCATCATTTCTTTTTTAATCCATTCTTCTAGACCATCTTTACTGTTGTAGTCTAATATTACAAATTCTAAATTTTTATAATCTTTGTTATCTTCTATATTTTTTGGCAGTGTTTCTTTTAAATCATGAAGTCTATTCATACATCTTGTCACAAAACTTATTGGAATTTCTTCAATTGGTTGTGTTTGTGGGTTAAAAATATTTCTATTAATATATTTTTTACTATATCTAAAATAATCTATGTCAGTTTTTAGATGATGACTATAAAATATCATTTTTTAATTTTTCAAATAAACAATTTTCACTAAATTTTGCGTTTTTATCTATTTTTTTTCTTCTCCACATTTCGTGCCACATGTGAACGGCGTAGCTATTATCTATATTTGGAAATTTTTCCACCAAAGGATTCTCCTCGGCATCAAACCAATTGATGGGACAGAAGCATTCTGGCGATAGAACGCAATCTTCCAACCAATTATCAAATACTGCTTTTGACAACAATTTTGGTCCTATAGTTGACCATTCTAAATTTTCTTTATTTATATTTTCTGCCGTTTTTAAACAATAACTCATAACCCCACTGTTTTTTTCGCATTTAAAAACACAAGTTGTTGGAACGCAAAAAAGATTTCTGGTCCTTTCTGAGGCGAACACATATGGTTTGTCGAAATTAAATTTTTTTAAAACTACCACATCTGTATCCGACCACCATCCTCCGTATTTATAAATCAAACGATATCTAAATAAATTAGAACAAGCCGAAAAACTTCCTTTACCTTCACCTATTTGGTATGAAAAAATATCTTTTTTTTCTAATATTTCGGCCGCATTTTTAAAAATTACACCATCGGGGACATTTTTTATTTTTTCATAACACCATAAAAAAACTTTATGGCCAACTTTTAAATGAGATTTAATAGACAACAATTCTAAATTAGATAATTCATCTCCAATCCAAAACATGTTAATGTTTATGGTTTTTTTATCATTGACAAAAAACATTATTTAAACCAAAAATCTTTTTTTGTAAAATTAAGCAAATCTTCTAATTTTATTATCAGCCAGTCTCTGTAATGAATTCTATATTCAAAAATTTCGCAATTTACAAATTCAAGATCTTTCAAAAGAATCATAGACAACCATGGTTTTCGATTTCTTTTCCAGCAAATTAAAGGCTTCCTGCCGCAATATTCAGAGTCTTTTAAAGATTGTTCTATAAAAAAATCTAAACGACTAATTCCACCATCACAAACACCATTTAAATCTATATCTTTTTCATATCCCCCTTTAGACTCTATAACCCATTTAAATCCTTCTGGAACACAAATGTCTCCAGTAAAAACTTGTTTCGCATTGTCTGAGAGTTTGACCTGACCCCAACGGTTACCGGATCCTATCGAGCGAGTAAAACTTAAATTAAAAAAACTGGTTAGTATTTTACATAAATTAAGTTCTGTCCTGTTGCCTTTCGATTTGCCGTCGATTTTTTTTTGCTTTTTTTTATCTTCTAATAAATTTTCAATTTGCAAATCTTTTTCATTCATGTTTCTCCATACTTTTAATCTATAATTTTTTCTATATAATCTAAATCAAGTTTATTTTGAATTAAATAATCCAAAATTTGATCATATTGATTTATTTCAATATTGTTATCTATAATATAGTCTAATTTAGACTCTATATTTTTTGTTTTTAGTATTATTTCTTCGCATATTTTTTTATAATTTTTGTTATCGCAAAAATATTCATTTTTTTCTTCTTTGAATTTCCACAAATTTTCATCATAATTTAACAAATTTGTAGACTCTGGCTGGCTTTTTAAATTTGTTATTATTTTTAAATTTAATTTACTTGGTTTTATACTAATAAATTCATTTTTTTCTAATTCTATTTTAGATTCTATATTTATTTTAAATCTATACAACTGTTCATCGGAAGGATGCCTGTTTTTTTCATCAATATAAAAATGCCAAATTTCTCCGTGGGGTATCTCTATTAATTTTTGATTATTTTTTAGTTGATTTTTTAAAATATCATTTGAATATATTGACCTAGTCCATATATCGGGAGAAGAAAAAAAGAAAATTTGACCTAATTCATTTCTCAAATCTGCTATCCAAAGTGGTCGTTGCTCGT
>RGUK01000202.1 GCA_010027825.1 bacterium | reverse complement strand
GCAAAAGAGCATACCAACCAAGCTGGCGTAATGCCTGCGCAGAAAGTAAAGCAGTGGTGGCATCGCGTGTTTGGTGCTTAGCGGGGGTGTTTTATGTCGCATGCAGTTGTTATTGGTTCTGACGGGCGCGGGCTTGCAACTAGTCTTGCTCAGTTATTGCAGTTAGACCTGCTCAAGTATGAAGTGGATGTCTTTGCTGATGGTGAAATCAAAGCCCAGGTGCCGCAGGGACTGCAACAACGCCATTGTGTTGTAGTGGTGCAGTTGCAGCATGCTGGTAGCCCCTTGGTGAATGGCGAGTTCTTGGGTGTGCTTATGCTCCTCAAGCAGCTTCGCCGGCAGGGGGTGCGCAAGTTGACCTTGGTTATGCCGTACTTGCCTTACACACGTGTAGCCTGTGTGGGTGATTCTCCTCTGATGCTCTTGCTTGAACACATTAACGAATTTACTCATGGCAAAATTGTTGCCGTTGACGTTCATGATGAATCTTTATTCCAAGCGCACAAAGAAACTATTCTCACCTTGGATAGCACGCCAGTCTGGTCATATTCTTTAACCACCTTCATGCGTGGACTTCCTGTGTGCGTTGTTTCGCCGGATGCTGGTGGGGTTAATCGGGCAGAGCGACTTGCTGCTCGCCTGGCAGTTCCTGCGTATGGCATGCTCAAGCAGCGTGGCGCAGATGGGTCTTTGACGCAGCATGAATTACAAGATGATGTTGCCGGCAAGATAGTCTTCTTGCGCGATGATATGATTGACACAGGTCGCACGGCTATCAGTGCAACAAAGCTGCTCAAAGAGCGGGGTGCGCAGCAGGTAATTGGTTGTTTTACCCACCCAATCCTCTCTGCCGACATGCATTCTATTGTCGCTGAAAGTGGGCTTGATGCGGTTCTTTTTACCAACACGCTGGAAAAGCGCGGCCTCAATTTCCCGTATGTTTCTCTTGATGGCTTGCTGGTGACGGCACTTCAGCAGGAGTTGCTGGGTGGTAAGCGGACGCGCCGTGAAAGCAAGGAGCAAGCCGCGCATGCAGCAGTATGACAAAACGCATGTGCGAGCGGTTATTGGCCTTGGTAATCCTGGTAGCAAGTATCATCGTAACCGCCACAACATAGGATTTCGTGTTGTTGATGTGCTTGCAGATGTTCATCATGCCTCATGGCAGACGGTGGGTAATCTGATGTATGCACAAATCAGACCCACGGGCTTGGAGCAGGGGGTCCATCTGATTAAGCCGCAAACGTTTATGAATAGTTCCGGACAAGCATTATCCTGGCTGACCAAAAAGGGCATCAAGCCCGAACAAATAGTGGTGGTGCATGACGAGCTGGAAAAAAAGTTTGGTCAACTTGTATTAAAACTTGGCGGCAGCCATAAAGGCCATAACGGTCTGAAATCGCTCATGGGGGTTGTGGGGCCTGATTTTTGGCGCCTGAAATTCGGAATCGACCGTCCTGTTGAGCGGGAAGAGGTGCCTGATTACGTACTGGCAAACTTTCCTCCCGATGAGGAGTCCCAGATACCGGTCCTTATCGACAAGGCTATTGGCTTGCTTGGCCTTTGAAAAGGCAAAGCCCCCCTGCGCTTTTGTCCGGTCCAGTTTTGCCAAAATCTGCTGTTTATGCTACAGTCTAAGGCCTTAAAACCTCGAAGGCCCATCTTACTCTTTTTCTTTGAAAGGTGACCGTGATCTCAACGTCTGATTTTCGTAAGGGTTCGACAAAAATTCTATGGAACAACGAGCCTTGGTTGGTTCTTGACTATCAATTAGTTAAACCTGGCAAAGGCGGCACCTACTTGCGTACCAAAATGAAAAACATGCTTACAGGGCGCATTTTAGAAGAGACGTTCCGCTCAGCTGAAAAATTTCCTGAACCAGACCTTGAATATACCCAAATGCAATATCTGTACAAAGATGAGCATTACCAGTTCATGGATCAGGAAAGCTATGAGCAGGTTGGCTTCAACGAGGATCAGATGGAGACGGTTAAAAAGTATCTTAAAGAAGGTATCGTCTACAGCATTCTCAAATTCAAGGGCGATCCAATCTTAGTTGAGCCACCAACATTCATGGTTCTTGAAATTGTCGAAACGGTTCCTGGCGTTAAAGGCGACACTGCACAAGGCGGTAGCAAGCCGGCAAAGCTTGAGAGCGGCTTAGTGGTACAGGTGCCCCTCTTCTTGAATGAAGGCCACAAAATCAAAGTGGACACACGCGAAGACAAGTACATCGAAAAAGTTGATTAGTTTCCTCCTAGCCCGGCAAGAGCACCATGAGTGACAAAAAAAACGTTATTGACGATTTGAACATAGCACCCGTTGATCAGGAGCTTGATGCTGAGGCCCTCCTGCAGGCCATGCAACAGCAGCAGCATGAGGAAGAAGAGGATCTTGAGCTCAAGATTAAAATGAGCTCGCGTCGTGATGAGCGCCATCTGGCATTTTACCTGCTTTACGCAGTCGACCGTTCAGATTATGCGATTTCTCTGGAAGAAGCACTGGAAAACTTTGAGGCTGGCTTTGAGTGTGCTATTCCTCGGCAGTCGTTTCCTGTGCTGCTTGTTCAGGGGACCATTACTGACCGTGAGGCGTTCAATCAACAGCTCGTTCCACACCTCAAGAACTGGAGTTTGGAGCGGCTTGGATGCTGCACTAAACTCATTTTGCACATGGCGATGTGGGAATTGGCACAGCCAAACGCGATCCCATCTATTGTAATTAACGAGGCGGTGGAGCTTGCCAAGGAATTTGCTGAGAAAGACGCTTACAAATTCATTAACGGCATCTTGGACGAGATGCTTAAGAAAAAGGGTGAGGCAGCATGAAACGCGATGCGTATTCGTGGGTCTATGAGGTAAAGGGGAACGAAAGTCCCCTTTTTTTTATTTTAGGGATGTGTGCGCTTGAGGGCGAGGATATTGCTTTGCGCCATGCAGATTTCCTAACTAAGCTTGCTGAGAAGGTTGGCTTCAAACTGCTATTTAAAGCTGCTTTTGACAAGGCAAATCGGATCTCAATTGCCAGTGGACGGGGGGTTGGCCTGGATGCATCGTGTGCGATTTTTGAAAAGATACGCACGCAGTTTGGTGTTCCAGTGGTAACAGATGTGCACGAAACGGCTCAAGTGCCGACGATTGCAAGTGTTGTTGATGTGTTACAAATTCCAGCCATGCTCTGCCGTCAGACTGATTTGGTTGTTGCTGCGGCAAAAACTGGCAAGCCGGTCTTCATCAAAAAAGGCCAGTTCCTGGCCCCTGAGGGGATGGCGCAGCTTGCCAAAAAGGCGGCATCTGTTGGCAACGAGCATGTGTGGTTTGGCGAGCGTGGTACTAGCTTTGGCTACAACAACCTGGTAGTTGATTTTCGCAGCTTTCCCGTCATGAAAACAACGGGTCACCCAGTTATTTACGATGTGACCCATTCGGTCCAGCGTCCCGGTGCGCTGGGTTCATCTTCAGGTGGGGAGCGTCATTTTGTGCCAGCGCTTGCCGCATCGGCAGTTGTGCAGGGGATTGCGGGAATCTTTATGGAAGTGCATGAGCAGCCTGAAGTTGCCCACTCTGATGGTCCCAATTCTATCCGTTTGTCAGACCTGCCGGCTTTGGTACAATACCTCGTTGATCTGGACAAATGGGCCAAAGAGCGACCGCTTCCCAAAGCTGTTTGAGTGCGAGGTGCATTGGTTATGAAAAAAGTTTTCTTTCTGGCATGTTGGTTTGCCTTGCTATGGTCAAGCGCTGCGCCGGTGGTGATTATTATCCACGGGTCATTTGCTGCTGATCATACGTGGTGGACGCCAGAAGGGGAATTTTGCCAAGAGGTGCAACGCACGGCAGGATATTTTGGCGAGCGTGTAGTGCCATTTT
>RGUK01000201.1 GCA_010027825.1 bacterium | reverse complement strand
TACCCCGGTAGGTATCAACACAAATAATTTATAAATTTTATATTATATTTGTCCGGGTTTTTATGCATTTTTTTTGCTCTTTCTTTCTTTACTTTCGTATTAATTTCGCTTTATAGGTATCAACAATGATACCTATTTTTTTTTTAAAATAAAAAACCGCCTGGAATTAATCCAGACGGCTAACGTAAGAACAAACTAAACAGATTCTTTATTGATTTATATATTGCAATGCATCGTAATAATTTGGAAATGTTATTTCCTCGCCGTCGTCGTCAAATGCTAAAAAATCCACGTTATTACCATGTCTGGAAGCAATACAAATATCATTACACAAAGTTAAATATACATAGCCGCTTTCACTATTAAACCCCATAAATTCAATAGATTTTCGAAATGCGTCGGATTCTAAATAGGCCTCTAATACATTAATAAAACTTCGTAGGTCGCTTGACCCTAACTTGCTTATAAAATCTGAAATTATTTGCGTTTCCATGATTATTTTTTTAATTGGTATAAATATATATTTTCCGTTTCAATCATTGGCATGATCAACCCTTTGTAACGTCCGCCGCTTTCTGTAATGTACGCAGGACGGTTGTAATCAATGATGTTTAATAATATATGATAATTAGGCAAAGATGTTTTAAACGCTTCGATAAAACGTGCCAATAAATAACCATTAAACACGGCCTTTCCAATTTTTATAGGTATACGCTCAAAACCGACTATTTTAGCCAATTTACATAGGTAAAATATTGTATTTATATCGCTCTCGGTAATATAAAATGAAATTGATCGGCTTTGGTTTTCGTCCGGAAAAACGGCTCTGTAATCTGGATATTTTATGCCGTCCATTTCGCTTTCCGGCGTTAAAATAATATTTCCAAATTTGTCGGCGCTTATAAAAACGTTTTCGTCGCCCAATGTATGATAAGAATGATATTGCCAAATAATGTAGGCGTCCGTACCAACAATTTCCGAATTTTTGGCATTGTAATATAAATAAGTAAATTCCTTTCTTATTAATTTATCATATTTATCTTTTGTTGTTAAAATTTTTAAGAACGTTTTTATTTCGTGATCAAAATTTTTAACGTTTTTAAATTTTTTTTCCGGGCATAAAATATCCGGTAAATATTTTTTTGCTGCATTAAAAAACAATCATGTTTGCCGTCGTAAAATTTAACTGTTTTGTCGTCGGGCGTTAAAAATAATTTTTTCAGGAATTCGTGAACGTCCTGAATTGGTTCTGTTTTTACAAAATTTGCAATCATTTGTTAATGTTTATGAATGTTAAAAAATTTAATTAGCGTAATCCGGTATAAAGATGTTTGAAATTTAGGGTATCGATCATCACATGACTATCCGGAATTTCACGCATAATTTTTTTAATACTTTCCATTGGTAAATTGCTTTTAAAGGTCAATTCAAGATCCGGCATATTTTCATTGATCCGCACTACTTTAAATTTCGATATTGTGGGTAATATTAAACGTATAAACGTTTCGAGCTCGCAATATGACTCCGCTCTACATTTGTAATTATTATAATTTTTCATTTGTTAATATTTAAAATGGTTAAAAATCACTTGTTATTTCAATAGCATTTCCGTTGGTGTGGTTTCGATGTGTTTTTGTTCCGGTCTTATAAAATTTCCTATCCAGAAACAAAAAACCGTGGAAATTTTCTCTAATAACTACTTTCGGTATGGATACGGTAAATGTGTTTTCATCAACACGGATCACGACGGCGTTATTAATTTTTTTATCCGTATCAATAAATGATACCATGTTGCCGGGTCGCACCATTTCGAATTTTCTGTTTTTTGTCTTTTTCATATTGTTTTGTTTTTTGTATATGCAAATATATATAAAGATATATAAGTAGTATATAATTTGTATATTTTTTTTTATTTTTTTTTCTGGAACAAAAAAACCGGGTTCCTCAATTGAAACCCGGCGTCTTTATTACGGTAAATAAGATGGTTTTTAGAACGGATCACCATGTTTCAACCTATAAACTACCTCCAAAGAATTTGAGCAAAATTCCCCTAATTCGTCCTCAAATTCCTGCAGGTCGTCAATATCTTTGAAACGGCTATACATAATATTAAACGTTTCTTGATCGAAAAACAAAAGTTCGTAGGTATACAAATTCGTTTCGGAATGGATCAAAGAATTATTTTGCGTACTATGAAAATAGGGTGCGTATTTTACCATAATTAATTTTTCAATATCCGTTGGTGCATTGAATGTAATTACGTCGCTTAAATTGTCCTGAAACCATTTGTAGATTAATTCCAAAAGATCACTTTTAAACATTGGCTCGGTTTGACTAACGCCGGATATTATATACTCCTCGATTTGATTCATGAAATAATAAAAAGACCTGAAATCCCTAATATGCCTTATTTTAATATCTTTAAATTCCTTCGCCCAAAAATAAAGACGTTTTAACCTGCTTAAATAATCGATCAAAAATAATTCGTTTTTATGATTTGTTTTTATACTCCTTATACTATTTGTAAAAAAATTATTTTCCCAAATTATTAAAATTTTAGCAAAGGCTAAACTTTCGTACCATTTAATAAAACGATTTGTTACGGTTTCGGTCGCTTCAAAATAAAAATTATCATTGTAATTTTCACAATATGAAATAGGCCTATAATAATCAATTATTTGCGGATTATTATTTTCATACGTTGGGTTTTCATCAAATAAAAAATTCCTAATTCTTTCGATCCGGTCGTAATCGAAATTTATATTATTCTTTACGATGGTTTCAAATGGATTGCTACTTAAATCCGGCATGGTTTCTTTATTGTTCATTGCTTTCGTTTTTTTGTGTTATAAATTTACCTATTTCCTTAATCCAATATTTCCGTTCGTCCTGCAATTCCTTGAATTTACCTTTAAATTCTGGATTGTTCGTGATTGCTGCCAATTCATCATATGTTTTATTTTTCTTGCCGCACAATTCCTCAATATTAATTAGGGTTTGCAAATATTGTTGTAATGCGTGTTTAATGTTTTCTTTGTTTAACATTGTTTTGTTTTTGAAATTGTTTGTAAATAGCCGTAAAACGTTCATATTTTAATTTTAACGGCATTTTATTTTTTTTTAATGTTTTGATGCGTGAAACAATTTTTCCGCTATAAAATAGCCGTTTTCGTAATAAATTGTTTTTTCGTTCACGTCCTGAATTATATTCCCGTCGCAATCTGTTACCCGGTCGGATTGATCAATGAAAAAATCTTTGTCGCGAATTGATTGGTATAATTGCCGGACGGCCTGCCGTTCATCGTTCGCGTGTTCAATCCAGAATCTGTTTTGGTATCGTTCAACACTTCCAGAATAATAAATTTTATATAATTGTGGCTTCATTGTGGGTCTTTGTTTAATTTGTAAACTGAATGTAAAGACAATAACAAATAATTTAACCGGTCGTAATGTTCGGCGTCGAATTCGTAGAAAAATTCTTTTACAATGTAACTTTTTGTGTCGTCGTCGTAATGGATCACGTCCATAATTTCCTGAAACAATTCAAGCAATGTAATAAATTCAAACGCGTACATTTCGAATTTTATAATTTTATTTCCCTGCATGTTCACGGTTTTTTTTAATTTGATAATGATACATTAATTTGCTCACGTTTCGGTTGCAATTATTAATATTATTTGTTAGTAATAATATATCTTTTAATTTATCCGGATTGCAATCCGTAAAATAATCCTGCAGGATCAATTCAATTTTTTGTCCAAAAACAATCACGTTTTGGCAATTTAGCCGGATCGTTGCGATTTGATCCGGTTCTGTTAATTTGTTAAAAATTTTCGTTTCCATTTTGTTAATTTTTTTTTGTTCAAAATT
>RGUK01000021.1 GCA_010027825.1 bacterium | reverse complement strand
GGGGGTCACAGGTTCACTCACACTCCGAACTTGTGGCCCCCTTTTCTTTAGCGTATAAGGAAGTCACCGGGATAATTTTTTAGCGTGGCAGACAGACCCGGCTGACGACATGCAGACTGCCACGTGACTCGCATGTGAGGTATTTGAAATGGCTCAGACTTCATTTTCCGGCCCGGTAAACCTTGGTGTTTTCACGGTCGCCACTGCTCCTACCACTGCTTCGGTTGGTTCGGTTGCTTACTTCAGCAACGGCGCTGCTGGTCAGCCTGTTTTGGCTTTCTGGAACGGCACCAACTGGTTGCGCTGCGATACTCGCGGGGCGATTGCTGCTGCTTAATAGGAGCCAAAAATGGCTATGCAAACAGATGTCCTTGCTAGTCAACCTCTGACTAGTGCGGGGCAGGCGCTGGATCAAAACAGCCTTGTTATTGGCCGTGCCCGTGTGAAGGCCATCTACATCATCCCGACCGCAGCGGCTGGGCAAGTGGTGTTTAAAGATGGCGGTTCAAGCGGACCGGTAAAAATTACTGTCAATACACTTGCTTCGTCGAGTGCACCGGACTACATGCTACTTCCGGGCGAAGGGTTATTATTTCAAGACAATATTTACATCGCGCCGTCAGCCGTAGTTTCGACCACGGTGATTTATGGCTAAAACTCCTGCGTGGCAGCGCAAGGAGGGTAAGAACCCGGCTGGCGGTCTGAACGCCAAAGGTCGGGCGTCTTACAACCGTGCGAATCCCGGCAAACCCGGTCTCAAGGCCCCGCAGCCTGAAGGTGGTCCCCGTAAGAAGTCTTTTTGTGCTCGGATGACGGGCATGAAAAAGAAACTGACGAGCGCCAAGACCGCCCGTGACCCGAATAGCCGTATCAACAAATCTTTAAGAGCATGGAACTGCTGATATGACTGAACAACAGGATTTGGTTAGAAACATTGCCGATACGGCTTCCGTGTTTACGACTTTAGGGGCTTTTTTCAACGTGATTTCCCCACTTTTTGGTTTTATTGGCGCGGTCGTCGGTGTGATGCGTATTGCAGAAATGGCAACCGGCAAACCCTTTTCTGAACTGATTGGCAAAAAGAAAGACGATGCCAAGTAGTAGCAGAAAACAAGCGAATTTGATGCGGGCGGTTGCTCACAACCCCGCTTTTGCCAAGAAAGTTGGCATCCCCCAGAGTGTGGGCAAAGACTTTTCCAAGGCTGACAAAGGCCGCAAATTTGGTTCCGGAGGAACAATGAAAGAGTCAAAGTCGATGATGAAGAAGGAAGTGGCCTTTATGAAAAAGAAAGGCGCTCCGAAGTCCATGATTAAACACGAAGAAGCCGAGATGGGTATGAAGAAAGGCGGTAAAGTTAAAAAATACGGTATCGGCGGCGACATTAGAGATGCGTGGCGCCGATTTACGAATCCTTCGCCGCAGGAGCGCCAAGCGGCTGAACGTCAGTTCCAAGACCAAGTTAATGCTCGTTTTGCTCCGGGCTACAATCCCGCTAATGATCCGTCTGCTGTTCGGTACTACGGACTTACTCCGGGTTTTACTGGCGGTTCTGGTAGCGCGGGCGGCGCATCTGGCCCGGTTGCCCCCCCGTCTGGTCCGTCTGGTCCGTTTGCACGACGTGGTAAGCGTGCGGGTGGCAAAATTTCCAGTGGGTTCCGCCACTCGGCAGACGGCATTGCTTCCAAGGGTAAGACTCGCGGTACGGAAGTTCGTATGGCGTCGGGTGGTTCAACATCCTCTGCTTCCCGTCGTGCTGATGGCATCGCGCAACGTGGTAAGACGAAGGGACGGATGGTCTGATGAAAAACCTTGCGCGTATGTATCGCACGGGTGGTACGCCACCCGCGCCTCCGAAGTCTGAAGAAATGCAGAACGAGGAGATGATCCCGGGTATTTTGAACCAGCCCGGTGATGAGGCCGAGGCCGCGATGAAAAAGGCTGAGGAAAAGGCCCCGGGTCGCGATGCAGATCAGCCGAAGAAAACCCCCAAACCTCCGGTTAAAAAAGCGGGTGGTGGTTCGGTCTACGCGCGCGGTGCAAAAGTCAGTTCTGCTTCATCTCGTGCTGATGGCTGCGCGGAGCGTGGCTTAACTAAAGGGAGATTCGTGTAATGACTGTTCCAATGTTACCTCCTATTGAAGACGATGCTCCGATGGGCCGTGGTTATTTGACTCCGGGTATGGGTATGAGCGGTATCGGTCGTGCAATGCGTGATCGTGCTATGGGGGCTGGGATGATGCAGCGTCCTATCACTCCGCCACGTCCTGATAGCGACATGTTAGAAGCAGCCCCTCGTCCGCCGGATGAGGTCTACAAAAAGGGCGGTCGTGTGAAGCGCAAGTCGGATATGGGGCATATGTCCCATGCCGATCATGTGAAAAAGCACTACGCCGTTGGTGGCTTTATCCATCATTCCGACCACGCTAAAAAGATGTGTGGCGGCGGCTACATGAAGGGCAAGAAGTAATGATGCCATCCCGAGGCATGGGTGCAATCGCTCCTCGCAAGGTACCGCGTGCCAAGCGTCGAGGAGACGACAAGCCTGTGATCGGGACTGGCAAACCCATTCGTACGTTTGCGAAGGGTGGTGAGAGTAAGGTCAACGAGGCCGGTAACTACACTAAACCGGGTATGCGTAAGGCTTTATTCAATCGCATCAAAAATAGTGCGACACAGGGTACTAAGGCAGTTGTTGGCGAAGCAGTACAAAGCCAAAGGTGGCGGGTACAAGGGATGAAGGCTCCTCAACAATCGCTGAAGGCTTGGACTCAGCAGAAATGGAGAACAAAGAGTGGTAAACGGTCTTCTGACACGGGTGAAAGATATCTTCCTGAGGCTGCTATCAAAGCCCTCAGCCCCGCCGAGTACGCCCGAACCACCGCCGCCAAGCGCAAAGGCAAAGCGCAAGGTAAACAGTTCGTACAACAACCCAAGGGTATTGCTGCTAAAACGCGCGGCTACCGCCAAGCGGGCAAAAAGTAAGGGGAAGAAAAATGGCTGAGAAATGGATTCAAAAAGCGATCAAGAAGCCGGGTGCATTGAAGTCGGCGCTTGGTGTAAAGAAAGGTGAAAAGATCCCGGCTGCTAAATTGGCTAAGGCTGCTAAGGCTCCGGGTAAAATGGGTCAACGCGCCCGTTTGGCACAGACTTTAAAAGGGCTGAAGAAGTAAATGGTCGATAAGACTACAGCGACGACAGACTTTAACCTCGATCTCAACACGATCATTGAGGAGGCTTTTGAGCGTTGTGGTGCAGAGTTGCGTACGGGTTATGACTTCCGTACGTCAAAGCGCAGTCTTTCTTTGCTTCTGATGGATTGGGCGAACCGGGGCATCAACCTCTGGACGCTGGAGCAGGGTACACAAACGCTGACTTACAATGTGGGAACTTATGATCTGCCGGTAGATACAGTGGATCTACTGGATCACGTCATTCGCACAGGTTCCGGTACTAATCAGCAAGACATCAATATTACCCGCATTTCCTCTAGCACGTACGTCTCTATCCCCAATAAGAATGCAACTGGTCGGCCCATTCAGATTTGGATCAACCGCCGTACTGGTGCTACGGGGGCAGACGATGTTGTGGTTTATCCGCAGTTCACCGTCTGGCCCAAGCCAGATAATACGACTACGTGGACGATTTACTACACCCGCCTGCGCCGAATGTTTGATCCGGGTACGGGTGTGAACGGACAGGACGTACCGTTCCGATTCTTACCCTGCATGGTCGCGGGCCTTGCCTATATGCTCTCGATGAAAATCCCGGGGGCTGATGCGCGTACACAAGTGCTGAAGGCTCAGTATGACGAGGCTTGGGATTTGGCGGCTGGTGAGGACCGGGAAAAGGCTGCGGTTCGGTTCGTCCCACGCGAGAGTTTCTTGGGTGGCTACTAATGCCCAACAGGTACGCAAGTGGCAAACACGCGATATCGGAGTGCGACCGATGCGGGTTTCAGTACAAATTGCGGCAGTTGAAGAGTTTGGTGATCAAGACCAAGAACGTGAATATCTTGGTCTGCCCGGAATGCTGGGAGCCTGATCAGCCGCAGTTGTCGCTGGGTTTGTACCCGGTGGATGACCCGCAGGCTTTGCGGAACCCGAGGCCCGATACGACCTATTACTCAGAAGGCAATCAGGGCGCCGGTGGTAGTAGAATGATCCAGTGGGGCTGGAACCCTGTCGGTGGGGCCAGTTCGTATGATGCGGGGCTAACCCCGAATACGTTGACACCGGCGGGTGAAGTTGGAACGGTTACGGTCGTTACGACCTAGGAGACTGAGATGAAAGGCGGAATGAAAAAGATGCCGATGAAGCGTATGCGCGCTGGCGGCAAGACGAATACTGACATGAAGAAGTACGGTCGTGGTATGGCGAAGGTGATGAACCAACGCAGCCCGATGCGCGGTTCTTCTGGCCCGAGGTAATTGACATGAGCAAGCCTGATTACGAATTCATGGGCTGGGATATGAATCCCATCGGCAAGTACAATCAGCCGAAGCCCAACAATGACTCGACGGGTCGCAACGGCTATCCGGAAACTGACGTGAACAAAGGCGTCACGCATATGGATATGCAAGGTGCGGGTGCGGCGACGAAGGGTAAAAAGTTCGTGTCGCAGATTAACCTTGAGATCAATGGCAAAGTCCGGGCAGGTTGGACTCCGTGAATTACGCTCAGTTGACACAACTGATTCAGGAGTATTGTGAGTCTACGGAGCAAACCTTCGTAGCCAATATTCCTACGTTTGTGCAACTGGCTGAAGAACGGATTTATAACTCCGTTCAGATTCCGGCTATCCGTAAGAATGTGACCGGTACGGCTACGGCTAACTTTCAGTACCTGTCGATTCCGTCTGATTGGCTCTCGACCTATTCGATGGCTGTGATTGATGGGGATGGTAACTACGAGTACTTGCTCAATAAGGATGTGAACTACATCCGACAGGCGTACCCTGCTCCGACTGCTACGGGTGCTCCGAAGTACTACGCTATATGGAATGCCGACTCGTTCATTCTCGGGCCGACGCCGGATAGTGCTTATACTATTGAGTTGCATTACTACTATTACCCGCCCTCTATCGTCACGGCTGGTACGTCTTGGCTTGGTACGAACTACGAAAACGTATTGTTGTATGGCTCAATCCGCGAGGGATACACGTACCTCAAGGGTGAGCAAGACATCATGAATTACTACGAACAGAAGTATCAAGAAGCAATTGCTCAACTCAAGCGTCTCGGTGATGGTCTGGATCGTCAGGATGCATACCGTTCTGGTCAAGTTAGGATTCCGGTCACATGAATTTTTTAGCAGATTCTGAAGTCGGTAACGTGTTCGTCCAAACGACGAGCAATCGCGGGTATACCCCGGAAGAGATTGCTGAACGTGCCGTCAATCGGCTCAAACGAATTGAGTCGGAGGAAGAATTAAAACGGGTGCTGACAAAGTACCTGCAAGAAGCGCAGGAGTCCGAGAGGATGAATGTGCGGCGTACTTTGGTTGAACATGGTTTTGCAGATGCGGCTTCGCATTTAGGAGATTGAAATGGCTATTTCCCAAGCAATGGTGACATCGTTTAAGGTGCAAATCCTTGACGGCGTTCATAACTTTGGTGTTGGCGTAACCCGCGCTTCGACGGCTGCGGATACGTTCAAGATCGCGTTGTACACCTCGTCGGCTACGTTGAGTGCTGCCACGACCGTTTATTCGCCCACAGATGAAGTTTCGTCGTCGGGTACGAATTACACGGCTGGTGGACAAACGCTCGTGATCTCGCAGGTTCCGACTTCGACTGGCACGACCGCGTGGTTGGACTTTGATGACGTAACGTGGGCTTCGGCTACGCTGACGGCAAACGGTGCGTTGATCTACAACGCGACCCAAGGCAATAAAGCAGTAGCAGTGCTGGCGTTCGGCGGTGATAAGACCTCGACGGCTGGTAACTTCACCGTTCAGTTCCCGGCGCCTGCTTCGACGACCGCTATCCTGCGTATTGCTTAATAGGAGGGTGTCATGGCCCTCGTACTTGCGGATCGCGTCCTAGAGACGACGACCACTGCTGGTAGCGGAACGATCACGTTAGCCGGTGCAAAACCCGGCTATCAGTCGTTTGGTACGGCTATCGGTAATGGGAACACCACTTACTACACTATTGCGCTGCAAAGTGGTACAGAGTGGGAAGTTGGGCTTGGTACTTATACGTCTTCGGGGAATACGCTTTCCCGAGATACCGTGCTGGCTTCAAGTGCTAGCGGTGCCAAAGTCACATTCTCAGCAGGTACGAAGGACGTATTTGTTGACTACCCGGCTACTAAAGCAATCTATTCCGGTACGTCGGGCAACATCAGTGCATTGTCGGGCAAGATCATTAATCTTGCAGATCCAGAAAATGATACCGATGCGGCTAATAAATTATACGTAGACAACCGCGCTAGTACCGGATTGACGTATCACGATGCAGTGCAGTTGGCTTCAACTTCTGCGTTTACGTCCTATGCCATCACGTACAACAACGGTACGGCAGGCGTCAGCGCAACGATTACGCAGGCGTCGTCTTATTCGTCTTTGACGATAGATAGCACAGCGGCTGCGGTCAATAACCGTATCCTTATCAAGGATGCCGCCAATGCTGCATACAATGGTGTGTATGTCGTAAACAACACGGGTTCGCCTTCGACTCCGTGGGTGATGATGCGTGCGTCGGATGCTAATACGTACGGCGGTGCAGTTGGTCAACTAAGCCAGAACGATTACTTTTTCGTACAAGGCGGTGTGGTCAACAAAGGTGATGCTTACGTAGTCACCACAGAAGGCACAATTGTTTTTGGTACCACTCCAATTACATTTGCTGAATTTAGCAACGCTCAGGTTTATACCGGCGGTACTGGGATTGACGTTAGTAATACGGTCATCTCACTTCAAACTCCGGTGACAGTGCCAAATGGCGGTACTGGCGCAGGCACTTTAACGGGTTATGTTAAAGGCAACGGAACGTCAGCATTTACTGCGGCTTCTACAGTACCAACGTCTGATCTTTCAGGCACGGTTGGTATCTCGCAAGGCGGCACCGGTCAGACAACTCAGCAAGCGGCAATCAATGCACTAGCCGCATCAACCACAAACGGTACATACCTGCGAGGCAACGGCACAAATGTCGTGATGTCTACGATTCAGGCCACTGACGTACCGACGTTAAACCAGAATACGACTGGCACTGCGAGCAACGTGACCGGCGTTGTTGCGATTGCGAATGGCGGATCGGGACAAACCACGCAGCAGGCAGCGATTAACGCATTAGCGGGCGCAACGACCAACCGGTATTTCTTGCGTGGTGATGGCACGAACGTGTCGATGGCGGCGATTCAAGCCGCTGACGTTCCGACGCTGAACCAAAACACTACGGGTACTGCGGCGGGTCTTTCTAATACGCTGGCTACTACAAGTGGTGGTACGGGCCAAACGTCTTATACCGATGGTCAGTTACTCATCGGTAACACGGGTACCGGATCGCTTTCAAAAGCCACGTTGACTGCTGGCTCTGGCGTGTCTATTTCTAACAGTGCTGGCGGAATTACAATCTCTGCGACCGGTACGGGCGGTACAGTTACCTCTGTCGGTGTCTCATTTACAGGCGGTATTGTCTCGGTTGGTAACTCGCCTGTTACGACTTCGGGCACGATTGGCCTGACGATTGCAGGCACGAGTGGCGGTATCCCGTACTTCTCGTCGGCTAGCACTTGGGCGACTTCGGCTGCACTGGCTGCAAGCGCGTTGGTGGTGGGTGGCGGCGCAGGTGCTGCTCCTTCAACGATTACAACTGGCACAGGTGTTGTTACAGCCCTCGGCGTTAATACTGGCTCCGCTGGTGCTTTCGTCGTCAATGGCGGGGCATTAGGTACACCTTCTAGCGGTACGTTGACTAACGCAACTGGATTACCTGTTTCGACCGGCATCACTGGGTTTGGTACAGGCGTTGCCACAGCACTCGCAGTCAATACCGGCACAGCCGGTGCGTTTGTTGTAAACGGTGGTGCGTTAGGCACTCCGTCAAGCGGTACGCTAACTAATGCTACTGGCCTTCCTGTATCAACTGGTATCAGTGGTTTAGGTACAGGCGTTGCGACGGCACTCGCTGTCAACACGGGATCGGCTGGTGCGGTCGTCCTTTTCAACGGTGCGTTAGGTACGCCGACTAGTGGCACGCTTACTAATGCGACGGGCCTTCCGCTTTCAACCGGTGTAACCGGCACGCTTGGAGTTTCAAACGGCGGTACCGGATTAACGAGTGGTACGAGTGGCGGTGTGTTGTATTACTCTGCTACTGGAACGCTTGCTTCATCCGGTGCGCTTGCTGCTAATGCGCTTGTGATTGGTGGCGGAGCAGGTGTAGCGCCTAGCACCACAACGACCGGTACGGGTGTGTTGACTGCGTTGGGTATTGCTGTTGGGTCTTCTGGCGCGTTTACCACAAACAATTCTGCTAATACATTTACTGCTGCTCAAACTTTCCGCGCCGCAAACGCAGTTCGTTCTGAAGCGGCTAGTACGCAAGACGCGATTGTAATTGCGGGTAGAGCAGGTGGTACGAGTTCTTATGCGTCTACAATTACTCCAGCAACACTTTCTGCTAATAGAACAGTAACCATACCAGATGAAACTTTCACGGTTGGTTTCCGCAACATTCCGCAATCGGGATCGGACAAAACAACTTCGTACACGCTTACGACTTCGGATGTTGGCAAATTTATTGGTGTTGGAACCAGCGGTAGCGTTACGGTACCAAACAGCACGTTTGCGGCTGGCGATGTGGTGTCGGTCTATAACAACACGACGGGTAACGTCACTCTGACAACTAGCACTACTACTGCTTATATTTCAGGCACGAACACAAACAAAACCAGTATGACGCTGGCGACTCGTGGTGTTGCGACAATCTTGTTTATAAGCAGTACTTCATGTGTTGTAAGCGGCAGCGTTACTTAATGGTGTTTTGTGAAAGACATTAACTTGAGTCTGTCGGTTGAAGAAGTAAACACGATTCTGCAAGTACTTGGGAATCTCCCCACGAGCAGTGGTGTTTGGCCTTTAGCCCAAAAAATTAAGACGCAAGCAGAAGATCAACTTAAAGAGCAACCGAATAACTAATGCTTGGCTTTACTCCATTTGCTTCAGTTCCTTTCTCAGCACTTGAGACGGGCACTATTGCAGTTGAAGTATCTGGAGTAGAAGCAACTGGGCAACTTGGTACCGTTGTTGTTATAGCCGAAGCCGTTGCGTTTCCTGATGGTATAGAAGCCAACGGGCAGGTTGGTGACGTATCAATCTTTATTACGTTTGTTGCTGACGTAACTAGTGTTACCGGTACGGGTGAGGTTGGCGATGCAACGGTCGCGGGTTCTGCGGTCGTTATCCAGACCGGTTTGGAAGCAACTGGGTATGTAGGCGATGTATTTGCTGCGGCAAATGCTGATGTATTTGCGGTAGGCATAGAGGCCACAGGGCAAGTCGGTACGGTATCGGTACAGACGGATCAGATTCTGTCTGTCACGGGCGTTGAAGGTACTGGAGTACTGGGCACTGCCCAAGCAATTACTGACCAAGTTATTGCAGTTACAGGGCTTTCAGCCACAGGGCAACTTGGCACTATATCGGTCACTACTGATCAAGTATTAGCAGTTACCGGTGTTGAGGCTAACGGCGCAGTTGGTACGGTATTCGTAGTAACGGATCAGATTCTGACTGTTACAGGCGTGCAGGGTGACACAGTACTTGGCACTGTTACGGTTACGATCAATAAGATTGTCCCAGTTACGGGCGTTGACGCAACGGGTGCAGTTGGTACCGTTACAGTAACAGGCACTGCAAATGTTATAGTTTTGGGTGTTTCGGCTACGGGGTATGTAGGTACGGTTAATATTTGGAGTGTTATCCCCACTCCGCAAACTCCGAACTGGACTGAAATTAGTACGCCGCAGAATCCAAATTGGACGCAGATTGCGGCGTGAGGTGACAAAGAATGGCTAGTACATACTCAACCAACCTTGCTATTGAACTGATTGGTTCTGGCGATCAGGCAGGGTCTTGGGGTACCACGACCAATACGAACCTTGGCACTCTAATTGAGCAAGCCATCTCTGGTTACGTCACGCAGGCGATGACCACGGGTAATACGACTACGATCACCATTCCGAATGGTGCGACTGGTGTTGCCCGAAACATGTATATCGAAATGACGGGTACTGGCGGGTCCAACACCTTTCTCGTAGTTCCCGCTAACAAAAAACTTTATTTTATTTACAACAACACCACGGGCGCGGTAACGGTCAAAGTTTCGGGCCAAACCGGTGTATCGGTTGCTGCTGGTGAAAAAACTATTCTTGTATCAAATGGTACAGACGTTGTTTCGGCTACAAGTTATGCGGCAGGATCGGTCAGTTCCGTAGGGTTGTCGTTTACTGGGGGAATAGTTTCGGTTTCCAACTCTCCAATAACGAGTTCTGGAACGATAGCCCTTACCGTTGCTGGAACTAGTGGCGGCATTCCGTATTTTTCATCTGGCTCTACTTGGGCTTCCTCTGGCGCTCTTGCTTCTAATGCTATCGTGGTTGGCGGCGGTGCAGGTGCGGCCCCCTCTACGACCACAACCGGAACCGGTGTTGTCACCGCTATTGGTAACGCAGTCAATACGACTGGTGGCCTTGTAACGCAATCGGGGACATTAACCGCAAGTTCGATTTTGCTTGGCGGTGGTTCTGGTACTGCTATTTCGTCAACAACTACCGGTACGGGCGTCGTCACGGCGTTGGGCGTGAACACTGGCTCCGCTGGTGCTTTCGTCGTCAATGGCGGGGCTTTGGGTGCTCCGTCTTCTGGAAATCTTGCTAACTGTACGGTAGACGGTACAAACGCAGTAGGCTTTAAAAATATCCCACAGTCTGGTTCTGCCAAAACTGGGGCTTATACACTCGCTACAACTGACGTTGGTAAATTTATTCAAGTTAGTACTGGCGGTAGTATCGTTATACCTAACTCTACCTTTGCTGCCGGTGATGCGGTATCCGTGTTTAACAATACATCAGGAAATGTGACAGTTACTTGTAATACGACGAATTGTTATATATCTGGCACGGATACCAATAAGACTAGTGTAACGCTTGCAACGCGTGGCACCATGACGGTGCTATTTGTAACCTCTACACTTTGTGTACTGACAGGGAATCTCACATAATGTCCGGAATACAACAGTTATTCTTTACAGCAATCGCTCCTAGTACCCCGACCACTATTGATATTTTGCTTGTCGCAGGTGGCGGCGGTGGCGCACCGGGTTTTGGTTCGCCGTATCCCTACAATCCCGGTTCAGGTGGTATCGGTGGCGGGGGTTTAAGTGCTTATAACAACGGCTACGGATATTCTGGTAATGGTTGTAATGGTGGGGCAAATCAAGGCGGCGGCGGTGGCGGCGCATACTCTGGTTACTATAGCGGTACTGGCGGGTCGGGCGTCGTAATTATTAGATACGCGAATACCTTTCCAAATGCCGTTACTACAACTGGTTCGCCATGTTTTTCAAATACGGGTGGGTATAAAATTTATAGGTTTAGTGGTTCCGGAACGATTAAGTGGTAATCGGAGTAGACCGTGGCGCATTTTGCACAAATTGATGAGAACAATGTCGTCATTCAAGTAATCGTCGTAAAAAACGATGTAATTCTTGATAAAAACGGTAACGAATCCGAAGCCAAAGGAATTGAGTTTTGCCAATCACTTCTTGGTGGTAATTGGGTGCAAACAAGTTATAACAAAAAGTTTCGTAAGAATTATGCTGGCACAGGTTATACCTATGATTTAGTTCGTGACGCCTTTATACCGTTAAAACCGTTTCCAAGTTGGGTGTTAAATGAAACTACTTGTGAATGGGTAGCCCCAATATCAAAACCCGAAGGTGATTTAGATTGCGTTTGGAACGAAAAAATACTTAACTGGGAATGTAAGCCTAGTGTTACGGAAACCGCGCCGAATGCAACCTGAAATATTTGGTGATGATTTGGTTGCGCCAAAAAACGCTTTGGCAAGAAGTTCTTATTTTATTAGTAATGTTTATACAATTCAGTTACCAGAATTGCTACCGCTAGTCTCTGAAATTGCTGAAGAATTATTAAAAGCAGTTAAAGAAAAAACAACTTTAAATGAAATTTACCCGGTGGTGATGACGGACAATTTATATACCGATGTGAGAGCAGAACCTTTTCTGTCGTATGTAGGCGGTACTGGTTGGAATATTTTAAATTCCGAAGGCTACGACATGGACAGGTTTAACCTTAGATTTTCTGAAGCATGGGTACAAGAGCATCACAAACATTCGTTGATGGAAACCCATGTTCATGGCGGCGGAGCACAACTTTCTGGGTTTTATTTTTTAGAGGCCCCTGAGAATTGCTCCCGCGTAGTTATCCACGACCCAAGACCCGGAAAAGTTCAAATTAACTTGCCACAAAAAGATATGGATATGGCAACTGATTCCTCAGAAATGATTAACTTCAAACCCGAGCCGGGACTGTTGATGTTTGTCCCATCGTGGTTGCCACACAGTTTTGGGCGTCATGCGTCTGATAGTCCGTTAAAGTTTGTTCACTTTAATCTTTTTGCGGAACATAAACAGGTAGGCCCGCAGGTTTGCGGTGTTTCCCAAGCCGAAGTGATATGAAAAAATATTCGATACGGTTTAACAAATCACGAGGTATGCCGGGAAGGGGGTCGATGGAACACGTATGGCGAGTATTTGAGGGTGACAAGGAATACATCTTCAAGAACTTCAAGATTAATGTGCCGTCGTTTAGTGAGAAAAGCCCTAACAGCGAAGATTGGAACGTGTGCTGTTATGGCGTAATGCATATCGACAAAGAGACCTCGACTGCGACGATAGAGAGTGAATAGAGAGATGCTGCCCATCATCCAAAGCCTGCTGGGTAACGGGTTGAGCCTCGTCGCTAACGCGGTGATGGCAAAAGGGCAGGCATTTGTCGAAGATAAACTGGGCGTAAAACTGACCCCTAATATGCCCCCGATGGAGCATGAGGAAGAACTTATGCGCCTCAAGATTGAGGAGAACAAACTCGATCTTAAAGAACTTGGGATGCGTTTAGAGGATGTAGGGTCCGCACGGAATCGGGAGACGCAAATTGCGACGAGCAAGGATGCTCCCCTCTTGAATAAGATCGTCACTCCGCTTTTGGCGCTTGGCATTCTGTTTCTGACGTTCACGTTGTTTGCCTTCGTGATGTTTGACGACAGCCCCGTTGATTCGTCCCGAAAGGACATCTTGATCTACATTCTCGGAGTGTTGAGCGCCATCTCGACCCAGATCGTCTCGTACTACTTCGGTTCCTCGCAAGGTAGTAAGGACAAGTCAGACCAACTGAAGGAGGCGCTCAAGTGAGCAACGTCTCCGAACAGGCAGACTTTCTGCTGGATGTGGGCCGTTTGGTCCAAAAGGCTACAGAATTAGGGTTTCAGGTCACTGCCGGTGAGTTGTACCGGACACCGGAGCAACAGGAAATTTACGTTAAAACCGGGCGTTCCAAGACTATGCAAAGCCTTCATTTGCAACGCCGTGCAGTGGACCTGAATTTTTTCTTAAACGGCAAATTAGTGTACGATAAGTCCGCTATTGCGCCCCTCGGGGCGTACTGGGAATCGCTCCATCCCTTAAACTCTTGGGGCGGCAACGGGGTCAAGTTATTTGATCTTCCGCACTTCTCTCGTGGTATAGGTAAGGCTGAATGGCGGAGAGTGACGGATGGCCCTCCAAAAACTTGAACTGCGTCCCGGCGTAAATAAAGAATCAACGACTTACGCTAACGAAGGCGGTTTCTTCGCTGGAGACAAGATCCGGTTCCGGTCGGGCTTTGCCGAAAAACTGGGTGGCTGGATCAACTATTCGCCGGGTAATACATTCGTTGGTATTGCCCGTTCCATGTGGAATTGGGTAACTCACAGTGGCAATAACTTGCTGGCGATGGGTACGAATCTCAAGTATTACCTTGAGAACGGCGGCGTTTACTACGACATCACGCCGCTCCAGTCTTCTTTAAATCTGTCACAAAACCCGTTTTCTACCACAAACGGTAGTTATCTCGTCACGGTTACTGAGTCGGCTACGCTTGCGTCGATTGGCACTTACGTCACATTCTCTGGCGTATCCAACAGCGGCACCGTCAACGGCATCAACCTTGATAGTAATTTTCAAATTGTTTCGGTGCCATCTGCCAATACGTATGTGATTGCCGCCCCGAATACTGCTAACGCGACAGGTACGGGCGGTGGGTCATTAGTTATTTCTCAACTTGAGATTCCAGCCGGTAACGCGGTCTACGCACCTGCGGTCGGCTGGGGTGCGCCACCTTGGGGTGCTGGTGGGTGGGGTTCGGCTACGGCGGTCGGTGTGCCGATGCGCCTCTGGAGCCAAGACAACTTGGATGAAGATTTGGTCTTCGCCTATCGCAACGGGCCGATCTACTGGTGGACGCAAAACGTCACGACTTACCCCCGTGCGTTACTTCTTTCGACTGTAGCCAACTCGGAAGTCAAAACTTCTACAACAGCGACGGCTGCATCGGGCGCAACTACGATTACGGTTGCTGATCCAACCGGTATTGATATCGGTTCGGTAGTATCGGGTACGGGTATTCCGTCCGGTGCATACGTTACGACTTCATATACAGGCGGCGTTTCGGTACCAATTTCTGTTGCTACGACATCCACACTTAGCATTTCCAACGTCAATTTTAGTTATTCAGGTCGTGCTGTACCGACTGAAACGCTCGTCGTCTTTACGTCAAGCGTGGGTAATTTCACGATTGCACTGGGCGCAACGCCATACGATGCGACTAACTTCACCCCAGCATTTGACCCGCTACTTGTACGTTGGTCTGATTACGACAATCCGTTTGAATGGGTACCGGCAACGACTAACCAATCGGGCGAACAGCATTTGTCTAATGGTTCAACTATTGTTGCAGCGGTAGATACCCGCCAAGAAATCTTGATCTGGACGGATTCTGCGCTCTTCTCCATGCAGTACCTTGGCCCCCCGTATGTGTGGGGCTTCAATCTGTTGATGGAAAACATTTCCATCGCTTCGCAAAATGCTGCAATTACCGTCAATAACGTCACCTACTGGATGGGTGTAGACAAGTTCTACATGTACTCGGGTCGTGTTGAAACGCTGCCGTGTAGCCTTCGTCAATTCGTATTTACGAACATCAACAAAACCCAGATTGCCCAAGTAGTCTCGGGTACTAACGAAGGCTACAACGAGGTCTGGTGGTTCTACCCGTCTAAAAATAGTCAGGTCAACGACTCGTACGTAATTTACAACCACCTTGAACGGCTCTGGTACTACGGCACGATGAACCGTACGGCATGGCTTGATTCGCCGCTTCGTTCCTATCCGATGGCGGTATACAGCATACAGAACACGTACCTTGACCAAGCAATTAACTCATCTGCAACGACCATTACTGTGCTGAATGGACTTTCATATCCGGCTACAGGTGTCGTGCAAATTGGATCGGAGAAGATTGCTTACACGGGCATCAGCGGCAACTCGCTGCTTAACTGCACTCGTGGCTATGAAAGCACGACGGCTGCATCTCACTCGGCTTACGCTGCCGTGACGCTTCAGATACCTAACCAAGTTGTGTATCACGAGTATGCCAACGATGATCAATTGTTGACTGTGGCTGCGCCGATTGAGTCGTATATTGAAACGTCGGACTTTGACATTCAAGACGGTCAGACTTTTGGGTACGTCTGGCGCATCTTGCCTGACTTGACGTTTGATAACTCAACTTCGGAAAACCCGTCAGTCATGTTGACGGTTAAGCCGCGGCAGAACTCGGGTTCTAACTACACATCGGCAGACACCCCGACTGTTACACGAACGGCGCAGTATCCCGTCGAGCAGTACACCGGTCAGGTCTACACCCGTGTTCGCGGTCGTCAAATGGCGTTCCGTGTGGACTCAACGGATCTCGGCGTTGCTTGGCAGATGGGCATGATGCGTATTGATGTGCGCCCGGATGGTCGCCGCTAATGGCTAACGAGAAGATACGTAACATCTCGCCGCCTAACTTGCCGGTCGCTCCGGTCGAGTACCAGCAGCGATTCATGGATCAGTTTGCAAGTGTTGTACGTCTTTTCTTTAACTTGATTGCTAACAACGTCAACGCGCCCAAGCCCTACGGCACGTTCTACGACACGACCACGCAGACGAATCCGGTGGCTAACGCTGTTAATTTGATGAAAATTACCAGCACGTATGATTCCAATATTGGTCAATTCAGCGTTAGTAGAGACACCACGCGGATCACGGTATCTGAGACCGGAATTTACAACATCCAGTTTTCAGCCCAGTTGGATAAGACGGGCGGCGGTGCTTCAGCGGTTTATATCTGGCTCCGTGTTAATGGGCAGAACTTGGCTAACTCAGCCACCAAAGTAGTCATTAACGGACCTAATGATGAGAAGGTAGCGGCGTGGAACTACGTCATTTCCTTAACTACCGGCGACTACTTTGAGTTGGCTTGGGAGTCCTCAGACACCAACGTCATCCTTGCTGCTTACCCTGCTTCGGGTAACATCCCTGAAACTCCGTCTGTCATTGTGACCGTCACGTGGGTGTCGAATCCGGCCCCCACTGCGCCTATAATCAGAGCGACTTGACCCGTAGGGGCCATCATGTATCCGAACACAGCACAATCCGGTTTAGCCTCCTTGGGCCGAAATGGCGACACGATGCTCGTCCATATGAGCCCGGGAGAAGTGGCGGGTTTACAACAACTCGCGATGGCGACGGGCGGTAGCCTGACGACGAACCCATACACGGGTTATCCGGAAGCAAGTTGGCTCTCTAATCTCATCCCGTCAATTGCTTCGGCGGCGCTCAATACGGTGTTCCCGAATCTCGGATCGTTTGCGACAAGTGCCATCGTGGCAGGCACAACGGGGCTTATTGAAGGTAGTTTTGAGAAAGGATTGCGTTCTGGTCTGCAGGCATATGGCACTTCAAAGACCTTCGAAGGACTCCAAGCCGCCTCTGCTGCCGATCGCGCAGCCAAGATGTCGAAATTGGAAGAACTGAAGAAGACGGTCGGGACTGAAGAACTCGCCAAACAGCGTGGCCCGATGGATGCGTTTTCTCCGGAATACCGTGCAACGGTTCCACAGACTGTCCGTACGCCCGATATCCAAGCCCAGATCGACAAACTAACTAAGGAACTCGCTGCCCCGCAAAAGACGGGGCTTGGTAGTTTGTGGCAGGGCGTAAAAGCCGTCACGACGCCCGCTGGTGGGCAAGCCTTCATGGGTGC
>RGUK01000003.1 GCA_010027825.1 bacterium | reverse complement strand
AGTATTTGTAGTAGTTAAAGGTGTTAGTAAAGCACTAGTACTCTGTAATAAAGTGTTAGTAGCAAAAGAACCTGAAGTACCTCTATAAACAGTAGTTGGTAATAATGTAGCTGTAGATGCTGCTACATTTGTCTGATAGTTGTTTAATGTAGAATTAAGAACTAATTGACTAGTTAAATTATTAGTAAGAGTTAAAGGTGTTAAAAGAGCAGAAGTACTTTGTAATAAAGTATTAGTAGCGAAAGAACCAGAAGCGTTTTGGTATGCTGTAGAAATATTATAAGAACTATTCCATTGATTAGAATTACCATTAGCACTCCAAATTGTATTATTGGCACTAATCTGACCATTAACAGTAAAATCAACATTAGGTGTCGACGTCTTGACACCAACGTTAGGAAATGAACCATTGTTACCGCCAACATGGAAAATTTCAATACCTTGATCGATATCGTAAAACGAAGCAATATCTCCGTCGCCGTTATTTCCAACATACATTGCTGGGCCTGACCCAACATGAATAACGCTCAAGGCACTTGTAACAGAAAAGACAGTGTTTGCAAACGTTGTAGTGCCTGTCGCTGTCAAGTTACCAAAGACAGTTAGGTTATTATTAATTCTTACAGGACCAGAAACTAAGCCGCCAGTGAGGTTTAAAAAGTTGTTATCAACATAACTCGTTGTAGCGTAAGAAGCTGAATTATTGGAGTATATCGTGGCTATATTATATGATGTATTCCAATTTGTTGAAGAAAGGTTTAAAGCAGTCGTAGAAGCATATGCTGTATTCCAACTACCACTTAAAGAGGAAACAACAGCATATGTTGAATTCCAATTAGCAGATACAGATAAGAAAGAAAGATCAGTAGGTGTACTACTCAGCGACGCGAGAGAAACCGTATTGCCGTTAGATATTGACAGATTGTATGATGACGGATTATAGGTAAGAGTCTGACTATCAGTTTCATGTGTAATGAAAATCTGATCGAGGTTTCTACCACCAGATAGAATATTACCTGTTGTATTAGTATTACCAGAGACTGTAAGTGTACCGCCAGGACCGGTAATATTACCTTGATCGTCTAAAGTCCAGGTATAATCATCTATTGTTTTAAATACAATAGTATTGCTTATACTATCAAATGTAATTGAATCACCGGCGCTATCATATGCTAGGAACCCGTGAGGTGTGAGTGCAATTTGTGTAAATGCAGATAGGGTAGTATTTTCAGATTCGAGAATTAACTCAAGATCATTGGGTGATCTAAGTGTATTATTAGGTAAAGAAACCGTACCATCAGAGTTAAGGATAAGTGACTCACTTCCTGATACAAGTCTATCAACAGTACCGCTCAAGCTACCGCCACCGCTTCCAAACAACGTCGATAACTCAACACCAGCTGATAGATAATTACCGGTAACGTTTAAGCTACCATTCATTGTACCACCGTTAGCAAATTGCTGAGCTACACTACCACCGCCGCCTCCTAAGTCTAAAATTCTCTTTGCGTACGCTTTGACTTCTTCAGTTATTTTTGCTGTCTGAACTTCGACTTGTTGAGTTATTAGTGATTTAATATCATTCTGTGGTTTTATTTTCTTTATCGGTGCCTGTTTTTTGTCATTCGCCTGAAGATCAGATACATAACCTTCACGTTTTGCTACCACACCTGACTCTGGTGTTTTCTCTTCTTTAGTACTCTCTGCTGGTGTCTGCTCAGCAACAACAGCGGGTATTATTTCCTCTTGATCCTCTTGCTTAACAGGAACAGGCAGTGCTTTACTAGATATATCAGCTTCTGCTTTTACCTTCTCGCTCTTTAAGTTATTAATGAAATCTACTGTTGCGTTTTTGATCTTACGTTCACGAGACGATTTAACGATGTTTTGAAATTTATTAATAAAATCATCTAACGGTGCCTCGGTTGTCTGTTCACTCTCTGTATTAAGAGTCACTGCAACAGGTGTATCATTTATCTCGGGTGTTATCTCTCCCGGTTGCTGTTTTTGCCTTTTAATACTCTCAGTAAGTTTTTGAAGAAAACTATCTAGAACAGGATCAGGTTGCTGTTCCTGCTCTATTACTAGTTCTTGCTGCTCTGCCGGTGTCATAGCCGGTTGATCGACAAGAGGTAGCACCTCTTCTGAGGCATTTTTCTGCTTGCTGTTAGCCTGTCTATAGAATTCAATTATATCATCTGACATGATGCGGAATTATTTATAACGATTAACTTAATGATCTACACATTGATTATGTGACTGAGTCGGATTTTATAAAAACTTTGGTTTTTTTATAAATCCTTCATTTATAAGATAGTCAACAACCATTTTCATTTCACTAACAGGTATGTCTTCATCACTATCGTCATCTTTTTCAATATAAACGTCTGTATTATTATTATCCTCAAGAACGTCAACAAAATATGTAGCTCCACGTATAATAATATCGAAGCTATTTGCTTTCATAAACGTCGTTCTCTCTACTATTATTTAATACCTACTAGCAAATCGTTAATGGGTTTAATAATTTAATATGTGTGAAGATAGCGTGCTGTTCAACTTTAAATGATAGATATTTTGATGGCTTTGTAGCGTTTTTTTATAGCCTAGTAAAGCACAACCCAGATTTCAATTTACCGTATTATATACTCAATTGGGGTGAACTATCTAGTGATAATATAGTAAAGCTTAAGCAAATATATACCGGCTTTATTTTTAAAGATATTTGTAATAAAGATTATGAAGGCTGTCAATACAGTACACTTTGGCGGGACTGGAATATAAATTGTATTAATCGCTTTGATGTTTTTACGCTCGGTGACTATGATAGAATCTTTTTCTTTGATGCAGACATGATTGTACTTGGTGATTTAACACAATTGTTTAAAGCAGAGGTTGACTTCGGGGCATGTGAAATTGCCAAAGATACAGAAATGGATCACCCAAGTAAGTTCAATAAGAATATAAAATCATTTGATGGTGGTTTAATGGTAATAGGTAAGAAGTATCTTAACAATGAAACAAAGCAGCAATTAATTAAAATTGCTTTTGAAAAAAAATGGACGAGTGATGAGCCGGTTTTAAATGTATTTTTTGATAACACGAAGACAACATTTCTTTCAAAAGAATACAATACACTAACGTCAGAAGTTACAAAAGAGAATTTATCTAATATAAAAATATTACAATATATAGGTTCTAAGAAGCCATGGTATAGTGGTAGTATAGCAGATAGATATGATGAGTTTGTGATTAGTCGACTAGGTAGTCTTGCTATGAATATGTGTGTAGATATTTTGTTTAAGCGGTATTATAATGAAGCTAAGCAAACATATGGATTGTAAAAAAATACTTGTAATTGTGCCTCACGGTGATGATGAGGTTCTCTTATGTGGTGGTACTATATCTAGATATGTACGTGAGGGTAATGAAGTAACAGTAGCCTTTATCCGTGCGGCCAACGATGCACGAACACAGCATCAGCTTGACTCAACGTATAAAGCAAAAGATGTACTTGGCTATCAACGGATAATTCATATTAATTTACCTGAAGAAGATATAACTAATAATTTTATTCTCTTAAAAACAAATATTGAGGCACTTGTTCAACATATTAAACCACATTGCGTCATAACAACCTTCTATAATGATAACCATCAAGATCATAGAAATACATTCCGTGCTGTTTCTGTAGCTACAAGACATCACTTCGCACCTTTCATTGAGCAAATACTTGTTGGTGAAATAAATTCATCAACGGAACAAGCTATTGGTTCAGAGCAATTTACACCAAACTATTTTATACGATTAGAAAAACAAGATCTTGCTAATAAATGTAAAGCAATGCTTGCATACGATACGGAGGCAAAAGAAGCACCTCATCCACGTTCATTCGAAGGAATATGTGCACTAGGAATGGTTAGGGGAATGCGCATTGGTGTACCGTCGGCTGAAGCCTTTATGATACTCAAGCAAGTTTATTAAGCACAACTCTCAACAAGTTTAGCTTCTGCCTCACGTCTTTCAATTAACCCATCAAGTCCTTTACCTGCCCAGAGTCGTTTCATACTCCTCAATTCTTTAGCGATACCTTTATAGTCTTTTTTTGCGACTAATGGTACTATATTTCGCATCTCCTGTCTACTACTACCAGTAAGACTAGTACCGCGGTTAAAAACAAGTGAAACAATAGCACCATAGGCATCACCACATAGCTGATCTAATCCTGGGAATGTCTTTTCTGCTAGTTTTGCAAATTTAGGCCAAGTAAGACTATTAAAAATCTCTATTGCTTGATCCCATGTTACTGTTATATTAAGAGGCTTAACCTGTTGTACATATTGCTTACCGCTTTGTCCTGTTTTACCTGAGGCGTTTTTTACAGCATTAAGTTGCACTTTAGGTAAAAAATAAAATATTTTCTCTAGTTCCTGAGGTGAATAATACCCACAATCTATCCCAATACCGAGTGTAAGCCCGGAAGCACCACCAGGCCATGTAGGATGTGTAAGATACTTGTTATAGTAATTCTCTGTACCACCAACTTCATATTGAAGTATTAGGTTTAAAGCGTTAGCGGAGGGTTGTTTCATTTTGATCTATAATATAATCGTCTTCTTTTGTATTATTTGTTAAAATAGTCTCTTCTTTTTCTACAACTATCTCACCTTCAGTGCTCGCATTAGAGCTACTACCATATTTTAAATTAACAGCAGCTTCGACGCCGAGGTAAGATGCAATTATAATTGCAAAAATTTCTATTGTTTTAGAAAAGATTGTTACAAAGGCAGTTACATGCTCAGGTAATTTTATTGTTAATAGTATAAAAACACTAGAGTAATAAAGAAACCCGAGCATTAATACAGATGTAAAGATAATAAAGAATTTCTTTGATGAAAGGTGATTTGTCTCTTCCATCTTTCGCTGTAGGTATATAGGTGTATTCGGTGGTGCTTTACCGTTTTGTAGAAAAGCTCCAGCTGACTGTACGATATTAACAAGACTGTGCCACATACATATATATTTATTGTATGTGCCAAAGAATTACCTTTGCTAGCTCGTATCCAAATAGAATACTATAAAGATTTATAGCTATGGTTAGATAGCGCCTGCGTATAAAATCCTCGTCGTAAGAATTCATTTTATTATTAGAATAATAGGCCTAGAATAAAGCCTAAAAGAAATAAACCTACAGCGATCGCTGTACGCGGAGACCGCCTTGCCCAATCCTCTATTGAGAATAGAATAGATGCAAGTGTTTTGAAAAATTTATCCATAATAATATTTATGGATAACTAAATAATTTTACTTAAAATGGAAGTAACTTGCTGACTCTCAAGTAGATATAACCACCAATAGCAGCGAGTAAACCTACTATAGCTACCCAAAGACGTAATATAACAAGGTCTTTCTCTACTACCTTTTTCTGTAATATATTCAGATCCTTAACCATCTTACTCGTCATTTCTGCTTGTTTTTCGAGTTCTTTCTCAGTAGCTATTTTAGCTTCGAGTACATTTTGATTGTCTTTTTTAAGTTGATCGGCAATCTTTTTATTTTTTAAAAGCTCTTGATATTCTGTTGAATTAACAACAACAACTTTATCATTTTTATATTGCTCTGGTACCATCACAACGCGTGTATTTGTAGTAGTTATAGTAGAAGCAGGTACAGGTGATTGGCTCTTTTGAGCTTGCTGTGTTTCATAAACCGGTTGAATATCTATTCTATTCTTTGGAGGTTTAACAAGTCTTATTGTTTCCTGTGAATAGTAATAAGCTAGATCAACACGTGCAGCATTAAGAGAATCGCTCGTTGCATATACATTGCTGCTTAGAGCCTCTGATTGTTTTTCTGTATACACAGTACATGATGTAAGTAGGAGAAATAAAGCTAGTAGTGTGTGCTTCATACGAATATTTATGGTCTGGTATTTTTAACGCAACTGGCTAAATAAAATTGATGCTTGAATATGGATTTAGCTTTGGATGGTTTTTCTTTCAATTAACTCTTCTTGATCTCTTAGATTTAAGATACAGTAGAGAGCAAGAAATACGTTTGTTGCCTTTTATTAACTTCATTACATACGGTGAAGGTGAGGGTAGGGTTAATGTATTAGCATTTGGTTGGTTAAATCTTGAATTTAGTATTATGGTGTTAGATATAGATCACTATGTAGATCAGCTCGAGAATTTGCTTAATGAAGCCGAAGAGTTACAAAAAGAAAAAGATTCTGAAGACGAGGGTAAATGATGGTCTATGGAGTTAAGTGATTTAAAGAAGTTTATCTTAGGTCAACTCACTGGATCAGCTATAATAGAAGACTACTGGGGTAATGATAATTTTAGTGAGCATGTAATCAAAACATCAAACTGGTATAATGAATATGAAAAGCAAGTATTTGAACTTACTGAAAGTATGAGCTTAACAGATTATTATAAACTCAATAAGACAAAGGCTAGAGATAATATGCATACTGGTAAAGAGATGTGTTTCAAAATAGGTACTGGTTTTTATAAAAAAATAATCTAATATATAAAAATATATGAATTTTTTAGACCCAAAAAATTTTTCGTTCCTGCAAACTATTAAAGAGCGGTTTAGTGATATTAAGGAAGAGTTTCTCAGTACCTCTGCTACTTCTTCGCCTTGGATTGATAAACACTTGTATGAAAAAGGTTGGGATGTTATCGGTCTTAAGTATGAGGGTGAAGTTTTTGCAGAGAATAAATTAAAGTTCCCTATTACTACAGAGATCTTTGAGAGTTTACCTGTAAATGTCTTTACATACGGGTTTTCAATTATGAGGCCGGGGTGTAGTATTGTTCCGCATAAAGGTAAAAACCGTGACGTTTTACGCAGTCACCTCTGCATACAAACAAATTCTTATTCCCATCTCGTTGTTAATGACGAAGCCAGAAATTGGACTGAAGGAGAGTTTCTCGTTTTCGATGATACTGAGCTACATGCAGCTCATAACAAAGGTACAACCGATCGTGTAGTTGTGCTATTTGATTTTTACAAATAAAATTATGCAAGCAATATTCGGATTCTTACTACTATGTGTCTTAACAATTGGTGGGTGTGGCTATACAATAGGAACATCAGCTGGTGTAAGACAAGTGCAACAAGAAGCTGTTAATAAACGTTATGGATACTATAGCGTTGGTACCAACGGTATACCCACGTTTAATTGGGTTAAGTAATAACCTATAAACTTAAAGCTACAAACGCTGAAGCAGTTGCAAGTTTTGCAATGTTAAGAAGAGTTATCTTCATAACAATATTTATTTATCGCTGACTAATTAGCTTTAGATTGTCCCTGTAGATAATAAGGGCATCAATAAGATCATCTAACGAACTATTCGGTATAGAGAAGAGTGGTCGTGACGTCTTAGACGTGAGTATTTTTTCGTGCATTATTGTTGACTCCGAGTATTCGTCATCAAGTGCAATAACAAGACGCACGTACGTATCATGTACCTTGTAGTCAACAGATATTTTTGGTCTAATGTTTGTCATCACGCTTCAAGCCATTTATTAACTGCCCCAGACAATATCAAATACACGGGTACCGTCAGACCTGGGCTCAAGCTCGTAAAAGCCTTCAAGGAACAAACAAGCTGTACTACCATCCTCTGGATCAATCAACTGACGGTTACACTCAGCAATAATCTCTCTCCAACGAGGCATTGGCATGACATCGCTATAAACAGGCTTATCAGCAATACGCCAGTAGTCGGAGAAAAAGATACAATTGCCTTCAAACACCGGTTCATCAGACCAAATATCTGGATGATTAACAATCCAGTTATTAATATCACCGCTATCATCCTTGCTCGTCTCAAACATTGAGAAGCAGAGACCGACCTTACCACCAGCGCTCCTATGCTTACACATTGCTTCGGTAGCTTTCTGTAGAGAAGAATAGCTAGATGTTGCAGTATTCTTGAGAAGTGGGGTTGTTTCAGCAAGTTTATAGTTCTTAGTCTTCATGCTATCATTATGTCGGAACCTGAAAGGAATTACAAGCTTGAAATTGAATATGACACGATAGAGTCTAAACGAAATGCTCGCCAAGCTTTCTTTTCAAGATCCCAAACCGGCAGACTTCCGTCACTTTGCTTCTTTGGCTCCTTTACCTCATCTCCTTCCTGCCTATCAACAACAGGCAGATGCTCAGGCATAAGTGTACAAAGCATCGTTCTCTGGGTACCATCCTTCTTATTGAAGCAAACGGTGAGAGTATTTTCACTGAGAAGTTTTTTAAGTTGTACCTTTTCGATATTCATTTGTTTATTATGAAGAAAGATAATGGAACATGCAATACAAATTTTATGTTATAGGGAATACTCTATGGCTAATTTCACCTTGATTATTAAGGCGTGATTCAACAAATTCTTTATAAAGATAGATTTTTGACAGGATAGATTCATCACCGCTAACCCAACCTATATTTGATGGTATACTATTAACCGGTGTCTTGTAATGGTTTTCAATAAATGAAATATGTTCGCTAAGAATGTCCATATTTGGTTTTGTCTTAATATTATATATGACAAAATATGAATGCACAAGCTATATTTTCCTATTGCATGTTCCTTTTTATTCCTTTATGATCACGGTATGACAAGAAAAGAAATAGCTGATAACCTCAAACATAAGCGGCATTTTCTCAAGCAAATAGGGGAAGCGCTCAAGCTTGTTGAAGATCTTGACTGGAGGGTAGCCTGGGCTTTAGATTTTTCAGAGCATAGTGATATCAACGACGCTTTATCTCCTGTTGGTGAGGTGCTTTCTAATGCTCAAGAAGAGTTAGAGGATCTTCAAAGTAGATTAGAAGAGCAAATAGCCGAATACAAATCGCGCGTCAGTATGGCAGAAGCAGAGATTGCACAGGAAGTACTTGTATGAATAATAGATACGAATACTGGAAGCAATATTATCAAAACTTAGATAAAAAAAGAGTGTTTAATCGAATGCTTGATCGAATCTGGAGACGGGTATATTTGCCTATCTTTTTATTCTGGTGCTCTCTTATTATGGTAGCTGGATACATGCAATTCATGCATGATTACCATATAGTTAATAACTATGCTCATATAGAGATCTTTGATTCAGAATTCTATACTAGTTGGAGAACAGATGGTAAAGCGGGTCAGGAGCCGCCAATAAATTAACCGCGGAATTCCCTACGCTCTTTTCTTTTTTTTAGAATACGTTCAAGCGGACTTTCTTTTTGTTTCTGTTCGTGGCGACCGAAAGCTTTATCATGCTCTGCTTTCTTCGGTGTCACGTCTTCAGCATTTTCTTCACTAAAGAGAGCATTATATTCATCCTTTGATATTTCCTTAGGGTACTGATCACCTTTATACATTACATAGTAATCATAGTAATAGCGATCACCGTCATCATAACGATCAATCCAAGCAACCCACTCCTTGCCGTCTTTTGTCTTGTGAGGTGTTAGTGAATCTCTCTTGGTGTAAGGTACGTGATTGCTCCACCAATGTACCTCTTCTGCATCCTCAGGATGACCTGCTGCTTGGTTGTCAGCACCATCAGCCCATACCGAACGTGTCCATTGTAAGAAATCGTCCTCCGTCCATGCACCTTCTTTTACAGCATGATAAGCATCCCAGGCAGCGTACTTTTCATAAGAGATGTCTTTCTTAGCATCATCGTAAGCTTTCGCCTCTTCAGGATCAACGCCAAGTACTGTCTCTGCATTCTCACGTGAGCCAGGCATTTGTTCACGGAAGTCAGAATCTGACTCATGATAGATTTTTGCATACTTTTCGAATATAAGTGATGATTCGTTATTCATAAAATTATTTATTTTTTTCAGTGAGTGATGTAACTTCTTTGCTTCCTTGGTTGATAGCATTATAGAAATCATCTGCAGTTATTTTACAATCCTGAGCAATAGAATCAATTTCCTGCTGTCTAAAAGGCTTGAGATCAGTGCCGGCTTTTAAAAGACCGCGACGGAATGTACCATTGCTGTCGTAATAGAAGAAAAGCTGTTTGCCGGAACCGTCATTTATACCGAAAGATACGTACTTATCATAACCACCTTCATCGTTACGTGCCTCGCCTATTTTTCTTGTACTCATACGTGCAAGTTTAGATTCCGATAGGCGCTTATTATAGGCTTCAAATATTAGATAGTCATCCTTAAACATAAAGATAGAAATATTTATTCTTTAATATATAGAAAAATAAAAAGCTTGCAAGTTCTTTTGAATTCCAGCATACTAAACGTATGACAATTAAAACCGCTAAGAAGAAAGAGATCGTTCGTTTTGATGCAACCATGAAACCTCAGATTGAGAAGCTTCTAGAGACGATCGGTAATGATGGGCATACTATCTGGAAGATTTCAGTCCTAAAAGAGTTTTCACAGGAACTTCAGAGCCGATTCATTAAGGTTCAGAAGTCAAATAAAAAGGACTATAAGTCCACGATCTTTGATGATAACGGCAATGTTATAGACGAGTGCGAGGGTATCTACGGGTTATCCCTTCTTGGAACCATCTGCAATGATCTAGGATTAGATTATGATTCTAAGATTGGACGAGGCTTCCAGGCCCGTTGCTATACAGAGTCTATTGAGAATTGGCTTGCAGCTTAATTCAAATTCCTGTATACTGATCGTATGAAACCTAAAGTAGGAATGACAGTCGAAACAGTACAGGGTAATTTTGTTATCCGACATATTAACCGGTCGATGAAGCCCGCTCTTGTTATGATGACGGAGAAGTATAAGCCGAAGTTCGGTAAGAAAATTTATACTCGGGAGAACCTGTTAACGTTTAGCTCTAATTAATATGGAAAAGCAAGATCTTAGTCACCTTCATGCCTACTGGAATTATATTCAGGTTGTTTTTAATGAAGAGCTTTCTTCTGGATTAGACAGTGCTGAGGAAGGTAGAGTTCAAGATCTCTACGGTAAGCTTAGACATTACTATGAATCTACCCTAGCTATATCTAAGAAGGTAGACGAGATGTTTAATTAGTAGCCGTTTGTAGCTGGGTTATAAAACAGCTTGCCAGTATAATCTGAGGTTGAGGAGATACCGGTGTGTGAATAACTCATGGTTAAGGCTCCAGGACCGGTAAGATTACCCCAGGCTACCCTTATAGGATAATATGTACCAGCAACCAAGGATACGGTAAATGAATAGCTTCCAATTGCCGTTGATGTATTGTTGTTTAGGTTCGTTGGTGTTAGAGCATTACTTCCAACCCAAACGCGATAATAATCATCAGAGTTACCAGAGAATATCCAGTCACCGGTATAGTCAGGAAGGAAATAACCTAAGAACTGATAACTTACAATATTGTTATCACTTACTGTAAAGTTGGTAGCAACACCGGAAGAATTAACCGTCGCAGTACTAAAGAAAGCAATATCCCCGTTAAAGTAATTATTATAAATAGTACGGAATACACCGGCAAGATAACCAGGTGATGTCCTTGGAGCTCTACCTGCTCTCAATCCTAACCCAATACCGAGTCCGATACCATAGTTCGGCATAATAATTAATTGTTCTTGTAAGCTACTACCGCACCGTAGGTAAGTGTAAAATTGGTAATAGGACCGGTTAGTGAGAAGTTCTGTGGTAGTTCGTAAGCTGTAATCTTACTTGTACTGGAGCTTGTAGCAGTTAATCCTTGGAATTTACATGCCGAAATAACCTGAATAGTAGAGAATGTACCATTGACCTGACCGGATGTATTATCGGCAACGATGAAGCCGTCCTGGGCAAGGAGACCGTAAGTTACGTCTTCGGGGTTTACAATATAGTTTAGGGTAGCAAACTTAGGAAATACTTCAACAGAGGAAAGTGGTCTAGCGTTTATATTACCAGGAAAGGCCTCAGTTTTATCTGGGTATTGAAAATGAGTTACAGATACGGCCGGGAAGCGTGAATCACCTTCCAATTCCAAATAAATTGCCTGCTCGGCCTGGGACCGGTTTACAGTAAGATTTGTATTAAGATAGGATGGAATAGGAGGTTGGGCCATAGAAATATTTATACGTTATGTATAATTATTTATTACGAATCCTGAAGACCTTTTTCGTAATAGGCTTCAATAACGTGACCAAGGGCTTGGACTAAAGGCTCATATGAGTCGCCCCAATTACCTTGGGAGCCGATAACAAGCTTGGCAACCTCAGCCGGGTCAATATGATCGCCGGTATAGCCAACACTCTCTACCTCTTGAAGGGCGGCTTTAATCTTACCTTCAATACCATAAGATTCAGCGTCTTCGGACTTTGTTTGATTGGCTCTACAATCCGAACAACCATCACAATCACAACCTTCCTTGGCGTACTTACATGTCATTTCCTCATCCTCGGACTTCTTCTTATCCTTGGCTGCAAGCTTCATATTGATCATATTCTGCATAGCATCATAACCCTTAGGAGCCGGGGTGTTGGCAAATGAGCCAACCGGCTTTACTGGTAGTCCGCTAAAATTAGAAGGTGAAGCCTTAGCTTCTTCAATCTTCTTGATGTAACTTTCAAACATGAGGTAATCGTCTTTATGCATAGAGATAGAAGTATTTATGCCTGAAGGATAGAAAAAGCTGGTAGTTCAAAAGAAATTCCAGTAATATAAGAGTATGAAAGATGGATTAGAGATAATTGCAACAGCAAGAAACTTTGCTCAAATGGCCCACCGCGGTCAGTATAGAAGGGATGGAGCTACTCCTTATTTTAATCATGTTGATGGTGTAGCGAGGACTGTTCTTCCACAAACCCCGGAGAACATCGCTACAGCGTATCTTCACGATGTAGTAGAGGATACTATATATACCTTGAATGATCTATCTAGGATTGGAATGCCTGGTAAAGTCGTAGATGCTGTTAACCGATTAACAAAAACAAAGGGTATTGATTATATGATGTATCTCTCTTCTGTTAAGAATAATCCAATAGCTAGAGCTGTCAAGATTGCTGATATTAACTACAATCTAAACGACACTCCAACGGAGAAGCAAAAAGAGAAGTATAAGAAGGCGCTAGAGTATCTTCAAAATTAATCTTGAACTTCATTTTGGATTCCAGTAATATAAGAGTATGAAAAATGAAACATACGAGAAGGTTATTGAGGGGTACAACAATCAGCTCATCCATTGGAATGCGAAGAAGAAGGTTCTAGAGCAGATGATCAAGGATCTGGGCAAACAACACGCTGAAGCCTCAGAGGAATGGGATCATATCTGGCGGGAGAAACATAGCTATATCTTGGAGCAGGAAGAAAAGAACAAGCAATAAAAGATAATGAATAGGTTACAGATCTGGAAAGAGTTTGAAGGGAAGTCAAAACAAACTCAGAATAAGATATACAAATATGTTATAGGGATGGTAAAGCAATCCGGACGTAGAAACATTACAAAAGATAGCGATATTGTAATGAATGAGATTATTAATATCCGACCGATTTGGTCAAAAGAGAGTTAAACAGGAATATCTTCTGTATTAAGCTCACCATCATCTTTAGCAAGAGCTTTCTTAGCAAGACTAAATAATAGATCACTTCTTATTGATAGCTAAAGATAACTTATTGATAACATCATTAAAATCAGGTACCGGGGTAAGAGGTGTTACAGGTGCCTTAACCAGTTCTTCCATATATCTTTCCTCAGATTGAACGAACGTAGGATGGGACGATAAAAGATTGGCTTTTGTACCGAATTTTGACTTCTTTGTAGGCTTAAGGGAGGAAAGAATCTGTATCATCTCTTCAGCTAGTTGCTTGTTGACATCCTCACGGCGTTTAATAAAGGCAATGTCTTCCTGATTCTTAAAGAGATTGCTATTAATTGTATCGACGTTTTTTAGAAGAGTCTTAAAAGCAGACTTAGTCATCTTCACTTCATCATTGGGATTATAGGTCAGACGGTTAAGATCATCTATGTAATCATTTGTATTCATAGATACATTATAGATAAAAAAACAATAGAAAACAAGCAAAAATTAATTAGTTTTGAATAAAAATCTATAGATAGACTAAGAAAGTTAGGTAAGACTAAGTTATAGGAAATGATATAGATTCCCTAATAGATAATAGGAAAGAAGGGAGATAACAAAGTATCTAGCTAGATAGCCGTAGAGCAGATAGATAGTAGGAATACAGAAATATTAAGGAATACCCAGAACCAGTAGCTTTTTTTGTCGAGCTTTATTAAATAGAAAGAAATATGAAAACCATTATCGAAACTACTCTCAAATCAGACTCCGGTAAAGCATCAGAAACCTTCTCAGTAATACTAGACGTCGAAGAGCTTACTAAGTTAGTCGCCTCTCGCGGTCACGCAGCAGCTAATACCGCTCTTGATACATTCGTTAACCGTTACGTCAGTCAGTTCAAAGAGAAATTCTCTGCCTATCTCAACAAGTAATCAAGAAGTCGTTCGGATCTAATAGCCGCGTTTGTCTATTATCCCCGGGTAGTCTCTCCCGAACCCCGGTCAGTTATCCTCGCCTAAGCGCTTTACTATAACCTAGTACTGAGCTTAGGCTTTCTTGTTCCTTATAGGTTCCGGGTGTTCCTTCTACCGTTCCTATTCTTCCGATTCCGTTCCCTTCTTCACCCGTTCATACTCTAACCAAGCCTGGTAGTTCTTATCTTCCCTGTCAGCCTGGTACCACGCCACAGCGGCTAACAGTACTATAAAGAGTCCTATAGCTATGGATAGATAGGTCTGAATGGATTGATACTCTAGGTAGTTCATAAGTTCCTAATCAATAGTTATCATCCTGTTCTCTATGGCTAGATCTGGTATTACTATCACGGTAGATTCTAGCTTTATACGATACCTTTATTGATGTAAGAATTAACACTACGACTAGAATGACTGGTACTAGATTTACCCATAGGGGACATTCCTGGTCTACTTCACTTATATCAATATTCAGTAAGGTATCTAAAAGCATACTACTATTTGAATAGTTAACGTTCCTCTCATACTTACTTCATGATATAGGAATTAACTAGGGACAACAAGCCTTTTTTTCGGCCTACTAAGTCGACTTTAACTTCGGCCAACTAACTACCAGGAAATTGCTATGTTAAATAGGGCGAAAAAGGAACGTTAGTTCTGATGTGAGGTAATCGGAGTACCCCCAGCTAACAAACATACATCCGTCTTATCGGACTATCGAGCTGTTTTTAAACCTGGTCCCTGCTCAGCGACCCTTCCTTTATTATCCTTCTATTATGAAGGCTTCCGCAGGAACGTGCAATAGGAATCCAAAATATTTTCCCCTTGAGGTTCCGGCAGACTTCCGTTATACTGATAGTATGGAAAATAAGAATAATAGAACCGTTAAAGAGCTCACCGATAAGATCGCTGAGATGTGCCAAGCTAAGTACCCAACCGATCCTTCGATGAAGTGGGCTTATACCTGTGGGATCCTCGAAGCTATGCTCGACTGGGAAGTCAAAGGTTATTCCAGAGGAATTAAGACCCTTCAGGAGTCTATTAACGATGCGTACGATAGGTACGAAAACGAGCTTCAACACGAATTGGAGCTTGCCGCTTCCCGGGACTGATATCATAATACTCGTATGAAAAATAAAGAACCAATCTGTGGGTCGATTCAGGAGGATGTTTCTGTGCGTTTTGGACGCCATCACTACGAGCCTCTTAAGGATGTTATCGAACTCTCTTTTCATGGATACAACTGCAACTATATTCAGGTAGTTGACTTGAAGGCTGCACGTGCGTTAATGAATCAACTCCGAGAGGTTCTTCCGCCTAATTACCAGGAGCTTTAACATGGACGAAGACTACGACGGCTCCGGACTCTAGACTTGAATGTTCCTACTGAAACCCTTATACTGAACGTATGAAAAATAAAGCAACAGCCACCGGGTCCGAATATCAATCCACCGTTTCTGAGATCTACAAGAGTCTTCAGAAGCTTCAGACGATTATGAATCGTCCAGAGTTTGAAGAGTATGCCGAAAGTGAGGAGGCAAGTGAAGAGGGTAACGTTTATGGATGTTTCAGCGCCTTTATCTCTGACACTGCTGAGATGTACGCCCGAGACTAAAGCTTGAACGTTCCAACAGAAGCATTCATAATACTTGTATGATAAATAAGCCAAACCAATTCCAAAACCGCTTGCGTGCTGCTGACATTAACTCTATGGAAGAGGATGACAAATCCATGCACATTTTTTACACGTTAGAAGAGATTGAAGACGTTGTGAAGTGTCTTCATAAGGTGCTCAGATCTGATGATCCTTTTATCGGGCAGAAGATTACTAAACTCGAGAATATTGTCGGTGAACTGGTTGGAATCCAGGACCGAGCTGAAGCCTTTAACCAGAAGTCAGCTGCAGCAATCGCTTAATCATGGACTACACAAAGAAACAAATCAATCAGTTTAAGTCCTACGAAATCATTCGTACCTCAGGCGTTTACAATATGTTTAGCCCGCAGGCGCGATTGGCGTCCGGACTCACTAAGGAAGAGTATCTCTTTGTAATGAAGAACTATTCCGAGCTTAAAGAAGCCTCAGAGGCACGTGCAGCAGAGGAGATGCTGCTGAAAGCTACGGACAAATCATAGAATCCCCTAGGGAGCCCTTGGGACAACGCGTTTGAATTGCCAACCAATACCACCAGCACGGCGAATCGGAGAGCAAAATACATTCCGAATAGCTTGCAAGTTCCGAATCCAGCAGCCATAATGAACGTATGAAAAATAAGATAACAACCGACAAAGACAACATCGCAAAGTTCAAGAAGACTGGAGAGCTTTACGGTAAGAAGATTGAGTGCAATAGCTGCAATACTCTCATCACTTGCTTTGGATCTAACCTGCTAGGAAAGATTGCGAAGTTCGGATCGATTGAATCACTTCTTGAGACCTTTACTTGCCGTTCATGTGTGAGCGCTTCTAAGCCTAAGAAGGAGAAAAAGATCTCAGTTAGGTTCATTAAGCGTAAGGAGAAGGAATCTAAAAAGGAGCTACCTATCCCTCAGATCAAGCCTTTCATTCCCCGGGATGTCTTTCTCAAGGACGCACCCGATATTATCGAAGGAATGACGAAGAGTGGCATCTGCGCATCACCCAGCTACTATCTAGATCATGCTAAGAAGTGTGATGGGTGCACGTTCTTCGACAACTGCTACTGTGCTCTAAAGGAGGCAGCATAAGATAGAAACATTTTCGGGCTGGTAGTTTAACAGTTAAAACACACTGCTCATAACGGTAGAGACTATCGGTGCAACTCCGATCCGGCCCACCACTTAAAAAACAACACAACAACAACTACAATGAAAGACACAGCACTCTATATTAAATTCAAAGGACGCGGATGGGCAGTTTGGCACAATGATCAGAACGAGCTTATTGCTATCCCGGAGGACGAGAAGGCCTTCGATCAGGATGATCTTCTAGCCCTCGAGGCTTATCTCTTCGAAGAAGGATTTTTTGCTAGCTACTATCTCCATAAATTATCAAAATAGATCACTTCCATCCTTCGGTCTTGATAAATTATCTCTACTCCATAATGGTCGAAGATTGGTATAATGGAAGCATTGCTTTTGTTGATCGGTATTGGAAAGGTCAAAAGTATTGCAAGGTTTAATGTGATCTATATGCCATCCTCTGTATCCATAATTCTCCCAGCACATACCTTCGGTAAACTGCAGTTCAAGATGCTTTTTGAGATAATCGATTGAGCACCCGATTAATTCAAATGTTTTCATACACTTTTTAACTGACTGAACGTTTAATGCATTATATAACCTTCCTCGAAGAAAGTATCTCAACCGATAGTCTGGATTAGTCTTCCATTGCTTTCTCTGCCAATCTAGATTCTTTTTATTCAATTCTCGTTTCTTTAAAGCGTATCGTTCTCTTCCTTTAATCTTAATAACATCTTTCTTTTCTTTGTATCTCGTTTTCGCCCTTTCAATACATTTCTCTCTGTTTGCGTCATAATACCTGCTTGCTGCAGCTTTATTTTTTTCACTGTTTGTTACATTGTATATATCATGATATTGTTTAATTCTTTCTTTATTTTCTTCCCTATATTTTCGTAGATAGTCGTTTGATTGTTCTTTGTTTTGATTTCTCCATTCTTTAACTCTTTGCTTGATTTTATCTTTGTTGAGTTCATAATATTGTTTGTTATAACTGTCCTTGTTCATATTAATATATTTATGGTCAACAGTGAATTCTTTCAAGAGTATTACAACTCCAAGCTTGCAGAGTCCGAAGATACTTACTAACATTTTATAAAGCGGTCTTGGAATAGTGTCGGAGGAGAGCTCCGGACGGGCACTTATGCCACATTACAATACCTAGACCGCTTTTTCTTCTTGAATGTTCCTTTAAACGCGATCATAATAATTGTATGAAAATTAAGACATTCAAAATCGAATTAAAGGAGCAGATTAAGGCACGACAGCCCTGGGCACCGCTTCAGAAGAGCTTCAAGAACAAGAAAGCTTATAACCGTAAAGCCTTCAAGCTTGCGTTCGCCTGAGAGTTCAACCATAATCATCGTATGACAAATAAGGACATTCACCCCGAAATCGAAGCCCTCCACATGGAGATTGAAGACCTGAAGAAGGCTCTTCGATTGACCATTGATACACTCGGTGATGCAATCTACGCCCTCCGTGGCTTTCGCGAACAGCGATTGATTGACGCAGAGTCTTTGACCCGATAAAGCTTGAAGTTCCAACCAAGAGACATTATACTGAACGTATGAAAAATAAGAACCAAGAACAAGTCGACGGAAATTACTACGATGCCTTCATCGATTCAATCCTGTCACTCCCTCCTAAGGTACGCAATCATATCTTGAATGTCGGATGCAGTGCATCCGACAACAATAATCCCTATCTCTATCTTTGGAATCAATATTGCATTGAAAGTGAGAACGGTACCATCCATAAGCTTCTTGACGATCACAAGCTCGCTATCGACTAAAATATCTTCTGGGACAACGCGGAGGGGTCGGGAGTTCAGACTTCCGGCCCCTTATTGTATCGATGTCTGATACCGTTATAAAACGATCCTTTTGAATCATTCTCCCAAGCCCATAATGGTTGTAAATTGGTATAGTGAAAGCATTGCTTTTGCTGTTCTGGATCTGTTAAATCAAACGAAGCACAAGGTCTGATATGGTCAATATGCCAGGTATTGTTTGCATAATTATCCCAAGACATGCCCTCTTTAAATTGAGCTTCGATATGTTTCCGAGCTGTCATAATGTCGCATCCTAGTAACTCAGTAGTCTTTTTATTCTTTCTCGTACCAGCGCTCTTAAGAGCACCTATTATCCTTGACCTAAGTCGAAGTTTTATTTTTGCATCTGGTGACCGTTCCATATACTCATAATATCGCTCACGTATTCTATCTCGCTTAAGCGCTTTGTGCTTAAGATAGTATTCACGCATCTTTCTTTTTACATCTTCTTCACCATGCCTGGCTTTGAAGCTTTCGTAATCCTTGCGTCTATAGGGTTTTCGAGTAGAGTTATTAGTAATCATGACTTAATTATTTATGCCTCCAAGCAGCTGCTCATTGGTACATATCACCAAGAGTTTAGTAATCATGACAGATACTTGCTGCTTGGAGGTTTTTATTCTTGCATCTCCCTTAAATTTTTCGTATACTGAACGTATGAAAAATAAAGTACAATTCGTTCTAGAAATCATTACAAACATTTTCATACGTAACCGCAAGCCATCACCCGTCCTGGAGGCCATACTCCGCACCACACACTCAAGCTGGGTACAGAGCCTCCAGGACACAAACAGAATCACCGACTATGAGTACAAGCTCTGGTCATAACCCCAAACAAAACAACATGTCTAAACTCGAAATCGCGGCAACTATTGCCAACGTCGTTAACATCATTATCTGCGGTCATCTGGTATTGTCCTTGATTGATCATAACCCAGCACCCTTCTACTACTTCTACATCATCTGCGTGTCGCTGATTATTAATGCAGCTCAAGCGTTTGCCGTAACCCGTTCCTCAAAATAAATCTTGCCGGTCCGGATATATTCAGCCATACTTAAACATGAACAATATGACTACATCAGTCGAAACCCCAACAGTGGCTCCTAAGAGCCAGGTTAAGCGCAAGACCACTCAAAGTGCGCAGCCTAAGACCGCCAAGGTTATTACTCCGAAGCTCGTCTGCCAGGTGACCGGTGTCGGACGCTATACCAACGCCGCTTACCTTTCGAAGAAGGCTGACCAGCGTAGCTGCTCGGTTGAGGATATCACCAAGCATTATGTCAGCCGCGAGGTCGCCAAGCTCCTCCGTTCTGGTAAGACTGTCGCAGAGACCCAGGGCATTCTCGGATCGACGTTCGAGTCTCCGATCGCTGAGCTCTCCGCGGAGACCATCCTCCGCTTCAACGGCAAGACCAAGAGCGCTAAGTAAGATGTTTAAATTCATCGCCAACCTCTTCAAGCCAGCTCCTGTAGCTGCTACCCCGATCATCACGAAGACACCAAAGCGTCGGATGCGCCGGAAGCGTAACTACAGCACGACCGCTCAGCTGCGTAAGCTGACAGTCGGTGAGTCATTCTTCTTCACCACCAACCGTAAGCGTAAGAGTGTCTCTGGTGGAATGCTTACCATCCTTGCTAACGAAGGCCGTCGCTATAGTCAGCATCGGATGAAGAGCGGGATCAGGATGACGCGAGTCTCGTAAGAATCAACCCCGAGAGGGGGTACCTTAAAGCCAGCCAAACGAAAAGAAAAAACGAAAAGACCTACTAGGTGGAAAGCTGGCGCCTAGTAGGTCTTTTCACATTTTCGGGTCAGAAGCATTAAAGTGATGCAATAGACTTTTAATCTATTGAAGAGGGAGCGTTACCCTCCTGGCCTACCATTTCCTGCTTGAGTGTTCCGTACGATGGAGCCATAATCATCGTATGGAAAATAAGAACACAATCCAATACCGAATCAACGAACTCGAGACCCAGGCTAACAAGGCGCGCGGCCTTGGAGAGCTCACCAGGATCAATCACGAGCTGGAGAACCTTCGTGAGCAGCAATGTGAGAACATGATGCTCGGAGAATACGAAGAGGGTTGCTCGGTTGAGCAATACAATCGCTACAGGGTACGTTGGTAGCCTTTAGCATTGACTGTTCCGACAAAGGAAGCCATAATAAGAGTATGAAAAATAAAAACATAAAAACCGCAGAAGGATACACCTACCAGCAGGTCGACGAGGCCGCCAAGATCATCCAGGCCTATTATACTAAGCTTGCTAACTTCACTCAGGATCCAAAGATGTCTAAAGACTTCAACTTCGTTAGGCTTGAGATGCGAAACCTTCTCCAATGCCTGAGGGACTAAGAGCTGGAGTATCAAATCAATTCCATATACAATCATCATATGAATAATAAGATCAACATTGAGGTTAACGAGCTGGTGAAGACAATTGTAGAGCTGTGTGAAAAGAAAGGTAATGCAACGTACGCCCATAGCTACGCATTAGGTACTCTTCAGTCTGTTATCCATAGTGTACAAGCCGGTTATGTAATGAGCTTACAAGAGGCTCTTAATGATAGTTATAGTAACGTCAAAGGAGAGCTCGATGCTTTCAATAAGGGAGTACATGCCTACCAATCTTAATATGAGACAAGATACTATTGATAGACTAATAAGAGCTACTACCTGGCTACTCTGTATAGGTATTAGCTTATACATCTGGTACTGTATTGGGTACTATGCTAACAAAGCTTACAGAAGTATCTACCCTGATGACTTCAAGCCTACCTATCGTACATCAGTACGTCTTCTGAAACAGTAGGTGGGTTTCTAGAACGGGCGGGGGTTCTAGATTCCCCCACGGGGATATATCCCATAGTACGGGAATTTATACATATAGCGAACGCGGGTTGGAATTCTAATAGGTGCATGCCAAATTTTTTAGGGTAGTCTAGGGAGATTTCAGATATTGGGAAATTTTTTTTGCGCAAATTTTCTGGCGTTTTCTATATGGGGTTCTATAATACCGGTATGAACTTCGATTTCAGTCTGAATAAGCTTAACCCTTTCCTCTGCATATCACTCTTCTGTATTGCCTACACTATCTTCGATGTTGCCGGTAGCGCTGCAGCTCTTCTGAATAAATCAGGTAGTGGGATTATTAGCGAAAATAGCAGTAGTGTTATTTCTACATCTACAAAGAAGAATACTAATGCTGTAGTTATTACAATAGATCTACCTACAAAGTAATGATCTCTAGAATTCTCTTTATTCTAATAGCTTTTCTTCTTATTAGCTGTACATCTGCCGATAGAGCAAAGCTCGGATCATTAGGATCCCACCATAAGATAACCCTCTATAGTGGCGGCATAGCCGTGCGTGTATGGCATTCCACCGGATACATTAATAATGAGGAGCATTCCGATGGTTATTACTTCATGGATGATGCTACCCGTAGGCTTGTTAGAGTTTCTGGAGATCTCGTCATCGAGCAGGAATAGTACTAAATAATTCGGTGAATAAAGATTGCCGAATAATATATGAGTCCTATATGGTTATGAGACGATTACGCTTATGTGATCTCTGGGAAGGTATGGACCAGGAGCAGTACTACCGTCTAATAACTAATAAAAAATAATGTCTATCTTTGATGTCTTTATCTTAGCTGCTGCTATAGCTACTATTTTTATTTTCTCTTTTATCTATAAGACGGTTTCGATGTTCTTTAAGAGTATTCTTTTTGTTGGAATTCTCTATCTTATCTTTAAATACCTATCTAACCACTAATTATGGCTACTGTCTATATACCGGCCCCGCTTCGTAAGCTAACCAAGAACGCAGATACTGTCTTCTGTTCGGCTTCTACTATAGGAGAGCTTATAGAGAACCTGGAGTTCGGATACCCAGGTTTAAAAGAACGTATCTGCTATCCCGATGGTCAGATCCGTCAGTTTGTTAATATCTATAAGAATAATGAGGATATACGGTTTGACAGTGGTCTAGATACCTCGCTTATCGATACCGATCAGGTTTCTATTGTTCCTGCTGTAGCCGGGGGCTAAAAAAATTTTTGGCCGCTTTTGGGCAGGAACTAAGGCGTGTGTAAGGGGGAGATGGTTCGGCCTACTTCCGCTTCTTACCAGCGTCCGAACGCTTTGCCCGGGCCTGCACCCCACACGATGTCCTCAAATACTTGGCATATGCCTTATTATCACGATTGGAATAATTACCGACTACTCTCTTTGTTGTTGCCATATTTTTATATTCTACACTGTAACCCCGGGAAATTCAACAAATAAAAATAAATATTAATATGCCATATAAGATCGTTAAGTCTGGTAGCAAATATAAGGTAATGAAGAAAAGCGGATCATCCCACATCTTCGGTACCCATCCTTCTAAGAAGGCAGCGCAGAAGCAAATTGCCGCCATCCATGCTAATGAATCTACTGGTCAACCAAAGCTCACATTCAATCAATTTGTTGAAAGCGTGCTTGCAAACTTTAATAAGGAATAATATATGTTACGTGATAGTAGATTAATAGCCGAAATGCTGTATGGCCCGAACACCATTCCCGGATCGCCCATAGCTGGTGGATCAGCTCCTGTTGTATCAAATCAACAGAATGAAGAGCCAGTAAAGAAAGATCAACCCAAGAGCATTAAAGATTGGATTCGTTTACCCTTTATCCGTACACCGTTTCAGGCTAGAATGGCAGCCGTTCTCATTGTAGAATTGCTCTATAACATGACAGCATCCGATGGTCTACGTGATCTTGTTCTTAAAGAGATTCGTACCAATCAACGTCTTCACAGGAAGAAGTAATATGAAAAAAAAATATATCAAGGTTACCGTCGATTACGTTATCGATGAATACCTTGTAGCAAAGAAGCTCACAGGTAAGAATAAAGAGAAGGCAATGGCACGTGTTGAATTTCTCTCCAAGAACCTTAACCGTCTGATTGAGGGTGAGAAGAATTAAACTGTCGCTTATACCGCTTAATCATACGTATTGATTCGAGAATTCTGGGGTAGGTATCATCAAAGCGATACCCTTTACATTGAATACAAACAGGGGTACTATGGTAGGCAATACCGTCGCAGGCCTCACAAACCTTAAAAAGAAAATAAGAATCCTTAATATAAGATAACGTTTCTGTATTATATACTGCTAATTCTTCGTTACTTAAGTACATTGGTTTAAATAAATATTATTGATGCGTATCGACGAAAAAGCCATTTATAATATTTACAGCAATAGCCCAAATGCTGATAATACCTCCCGTGGTAATGGCTCCCTTATGTATCCTCCTATGGAGTATAGTCAGGCTCGTCAAGAGCAGGAAGAGAGTGATACGGTGAAGAAGCAGATTCTTAGAGATCTACAATATAGTATTGATAGATGCCGTGTTGGTAGTAAAGAAGAGTATAGTAAAGTTCTATTAACACTGAATAAGACAATAAAGAATATTCAGGATATTTTAAGTAGATAATCCGATTATAGCCGTCTATAATTCGGTATGTCTGATAAAACTTACATTACGTGGAAGACGGTTATTGAGGATATCAATGACCTTGCAAAGAGAACAAAGCACGTAGATGTTATACTTCAGATCGGTCGAGGTGGTTGTATCCCTGGTACCTTGCTTGCTTATAAGAATAATATTAAGAATGTGTTTACCCTAACTGTTCAAAGCTATAATGACAGCAATAAACAGCAGTTAATCAGTCCTCTTCAGATTCCAGAAGAGCTCTTTTGTGATCGATATGTTAATAGTAATATTCTTGTTATCGATGATATATCGGATTCCGGCATTACACTTGAATATGTGCGCGAGATCTTTAAGCGTTATAAGATGAGAGCAGAGTATTGCTCGTTATATATCAAGCCTAAAACAACGTTTGTTCCTGATTACTATTGTAGATCTTATGATAACAATACCTGGTTAGAATTCCCTTGGGACGATCTTACAAATCCTCTTTTACTTTCCTAGCTTTCTTCTTTACTCTCTTCCTAGAAGGTAGGTTGATTGTCACTTTAGACATTTTGCTAGGGAATGTATTATTAATATCACCAGTTGTCATTCCTATATCAGGTCCGGAGTTATTAGCATATTGTGTCTGAGGAAGAACGTTAAAATCCTCAAGCAATTTCTTAACGATTTTATCGTATTTCATTTTTTAGATGTTGTATTTCACTCTTAAGCTCTTTAATACAAGAGATAAGATAAGGAATAATTTTCTGATAATCAACACCGAGATATCCGTTATCTTTTTCAATTACAACTTGAGGCAATATTTGTTGTATCTCTTGTGCGATTATACCTACATCTTCACCTTTACGAGGTGTATTATCATCTTTATTATTCCATGTAAATGTATAGCCGTTGATTAAATCAATATTTGCAAGCGCATTTTCTATTGGCTTGATATTAATCTTAAGTCTTGCATCCGAAGAATTGAACGCAACAACGTCTCCATTTGCAATAACATTACCATTAACAGATACACTGCCAGATGAATTAATATCTCGACATAATACATTGCCAGTACCTGTATTAATAGTACCGTTCTGTGTATTTATACCTAAGCTCAATATATTACCGCATGTAAGACTACCACCACCGGCATTTATGGCTCCGTTATTTGTTGTAACTCCTGTACTATTGACAGTACCGCTTGTTGTAAAATTGCCAACTGCACTTAATGTACCGTTAATTATTGTTGATGGTATGATATTGATATTTGATACACTACCACCTATCTCATTAATACGAAAAACATTTGAACAAAGACTGTATAATATAGATGTATTATTATTAACAGAGCTAACACTAATACCGTTTGTTGTACGGATCGTTGATTCGGCAAGTACAGAATCAAAATTTATAGCAGTTAACACACCTGTCGCAGTACGACCAATGACTTGCTTTGGGCTGCAATAAAGATCTGTCGGTGTATCTAATACATTCGAAGGATTTGCCTTAACGGTGTTTGCAGGTACTTGAGCTAAATTGCTATTTAATATTCCATTATTAGCTATAACAATGGGTGAATTCGTATTATATTTTACAAGACCGTTACCGACACAGGCCTGTGAGATTAATGAAGGTGTAATTCCTTCACTCTTTATTTGTAGTTCACTATTAGCATTAAATTCAAGTTGAGTATCGTTTAATTGAACGGTAAAATCATATTTTACTAAATCAGATGTAAGTGGTGGGAAATTACTTTTACCCGACAAACTATAAAGAATTCTTGTATCTCTATCGTATATTATATCACCAACTTCCGCTCCACTTAAAGTTAATATATTCCAAGCTTCCTGAGAAAATCCAGAATTCGCATACCCACCGAATAATGTATCAACAGATCCAAGATTTCGAATACTAACCGGAATGCCACCGGATGTTATACCGTCACCGATATAAACACGCTTAGTATCATACACATATCCAGGCTCACCTAGAGAAAAAGTTACGCCCACACCTTCAGCTTCTCTACGCTGTTCATCGGTTCCGTGTCTTAATATAATTTTTACAATTTGATTAGGCATTTTGTATTTAAATTATTTATTACAAGTATAGAGTTATATAAATACTTATGTGAATAAAATAACAGCGCTGCAGATTAAGAGTCAACAAAAGATGACTAAAAATTATTCAGCTGCCATTAATGGAAGAAATAAAATAGCTGTTTTTGATGCTAATAAAGGTGTTGTATCATACAACATAAACGTCGGTAATGTGGAAATTATAAATGGTCCGATTATTACACAAGACAAACTTACTGTTGTTGTGAGGGATAGTACCGGTAAGACAATATGTAAGGTTTATTCTTTAAAGAGCGGTGTACTATCATATAGCTTCACAGTTAATAAATAAATATATATATATACTAGGAGTATGAGTACATTAGATTTTGACGATAGAGATATAGAAGATATGAGAGATGATATTAAAGCACTGTATAAAACAGTGTTTCAAGGTAACGGAACACCATCTCTTGTAAATCAGGTCTCAAAACTCGATACACGTCTTTCAGCGTTGGAGACAAAACTTGATACAAATTTTTCTTCAATGGATAAAGAGATGACGTTAAAATTTAAAAATATTACTGATGTTGTTAATGAGCGTTTTAATTTAATTTCATATCAAATTACACAAGAATTTGAAAAAAAGAGAACCGATAATCACATGCACTGGGATAAAAAAACAAGTATAGCTGCAGCAATAATTGCTGGTGTCTGTTCAATACTTTCTGTAGTCGTCTCTGAAGCTATACATAGATCATAAAAAAATTAACTTTTAAAAAAGTTATACCGATTCTGTATAAATAAAAAGTGAAGGAGCAGATATTTATATTAGGGGCGGGTAGGCGGGAACTTTCGAAAAAAGTTACTAATATAAATTATTAACTGCTCCTTTTTTTTTACAAAAAATAAAATAGTTGTTTATTTTATAGTTTCCTGTATTATTAAAACGTTATAACAATATGCAAACGTTTTTACCGTATAGTGATTTCTACGAATCTGGTCGTTCTTTAGATCAAAAACGATTGGGCAAACAGAGAGTAGAAGTCTTACAAATGCTTAATAAGATACGCGGCGTTACATCTGGTCGAGGGTGGTCTAATCATCCGTGTACCCGCATGTGGAGTAAAACACCAAATGCACTTGTTGAATATGGCATACAGATATGTCTTGCATGGCGAGCTCGTGGCTATAAAGATACATGTCTAGAGAAAATTAAAAAGCATTTTGTTGCTGGAGAATCTACAGCAATGCCATATTGGCTTGGTACAGATGAATTACATTTGTCACATAAATCAATGTTAATACAAAAAAATCCTATTTTTTATAAAGCAGCATGGCCTGATGTACCAGATGATTTAAACTATATTTGGCCGGATCCATAAATATCTATATGGATAGATATCCTCTTGAAAATTCTCTTCTTTACAAAAAATATAAAGAAGAAAGAATGCAAATAGAGGAACATAAGTGGTACATGTCAGAAAAAGCTGGTAAAGATGTAGGATGGGAAAGGGCGTTGTTAGACTGGATGTTACATAAAAAAGAATTCTTGAAAAACAAAAAATAGTAGCTTACTATTATAGTGATGCACGCTTATCACTATAAAGACATTACGTTAGTACCAAAATATTCGACTCTCGATTCGAGGTCTTTAGCTGATACTACTACTAAGCTCGGCGCTCATACTTTTAAGACACCTATTGTACCTTCAAATATGAAGTGTACAATTGATAATGATGCAGCACGGGTATTATCAACTAACGGTTATTTTTATATCATGCATAGGTTCGATAATGTAACTCTCGGACATATTAAAATCGCTAATGAAGAGCAGTGGCCGATTATTTCAGTAAGCGCAGGTGTCGGTGAAGGTGATAAGGTATTATTTGATGAAATTTTTGATAAAGGGTATAGAGTCGATTATATTACTGTAGATATTGCTCACGGTCATCATATTAAGATGAAGCAGATGTTAGAATATTTACAGAAGTTTCGTGCACTACGTAATACACAAATCATCGCAGGTAATATTACAACATGTGAGGCAGCCTATGATTTAATTAAATGGGGTGCTGATATTGTAAAAGTCGGTATCGGTCAAGGTTATGTTTGTACGACGAAGGATAAGACGGGTTTTACTATGCCGATGTTTACTTGTGTAAATAAAATGCCCGTACATATACCTGTCATAGCTGATGGTGGTATCCGTAGTAATGGTGATATTGCAAAAGCTATTGTAGCTGGTGCTTCAATGGTAATGGCTGGGAGTATGTTTGCAAAACTTGCTGATAGCCCCTCAGCAACTTTTAAAGACCTACATACTGGTGAAACTCTTAAAGAATATTACGGCTCTGCTAGCTTCTATAATAAAGGATATAATAAGAATATCGAAGGTAAACGCGAGCTAATTGAAGCTGATACTTTAACGTATTTACAGAAAATGCAAGAGATACGTGAAGATCTACAGAGTGCGATTAGCTATGCCGGTGGTTTTAATCTTGATAGTTTGCGTAATGTAAGTTATTACACTCAGTCTATTTAAACATTAGAAACAACGTCAATATTACCACCATGAGCCGGTGGTGATGGGATATTACCACGGTTCATAAAGTCCATACGAACATCCATATTCGTCGCCTTGAGATTTGTTGCTGGTCCGAGGAATGTCGTTGTCGTGTTAGCTATTCTGATTGCATCCCAATCGCTACCATCACCATACACAACCGCAGGTGCTGTCGTAGGATCATTTGCTGCAAATAAAGTTTTAATCTTTTCTCTTTGTATCTTTGGTAATCCGCGTAGTGGCATATTTTCCTCAGCACTGCCTTTACCGGATCCGAGTATATAAGCGCCATTTGATTCACTGCCAAGTGCTTTAATAGCATCCGACCCACCGGAAACATCTGAGAGAGACTTTGGTGGTGTAGTATACACTATACCAGCCGCAGGTACGAATTGTAGTTTGTTATTTTTTGCAACAACAGCAAGAGCAGGTAGATTGAGTTGTGTTATAACACCTGCACCGAGCGCACCGACGACAGTGCCGAGATTTGTACCAGTTATAGTGCAAGATGGTACCTCGCCAATGTAAAGACCTTCGGGCATGCAACCCACTGCACGCTGTTTATCGGTATATCCCATATACACGGGCTTCCCGCCTTCACCAATAAGAACACCATCTTTTGTATCCTCCACCGTATGGGTAGTATCTGATGTAATAATAGTGCCCATAGGGGTGGGTGGAGAGAAAGCTTTTGTTGCTGATCCGTGTTGTACAACTGGATTATTTTGTTGTACTGTCGCTACGGTGTTTATCTCATGAGCATATATTGGTCCATCGACATAGAGGGCACCTCTTATAATTGCTTGACCTGTTACACCAAGATCGCTATCTACTAATACCTGTTGGTGATTACGTTGTGAGATCGTTACAACATCACCGACGAGAGATAATCGCTTACCACCATCAATATTAACTTCAAGAGCACTACCGATGTTAATCTGCTCACCAGCTATATTTGTTATAGCGCCAGATATATTTACAACACCGTATGACTTCATGTTAATACCACCAGCACCGACAAGAACACTGTAACGATTTGCAACGTTTAGAGTATATGTACCACCGGGTAAATCATCAACCTGTACAACTTCAACAAGAGGTGTAGGTACAGGGATGGTACGTGTAAATGCTGGGAAAACCTGTACCTGACCTGGCTCCATCTTACCCACCTGATCAACACGAATGGCACCCCAATCATTTACAACAAGACCGATAGTTTCAATTTTATTTTTCTCTATTTCTATAATTTCTGTACCACCTTTACCAAGCATTGTTTCAATCTTAGTAAGCTCTGGTAGAATATCGTTATATTTGGTAACAAGATTTGCTTTATCAGGATCAGGTATCCATAAACCGCCGAAGGAGCTTGGACTTAATCCAGGAGCTGCATCTGGTACTAATTTAGTGAATACACCCTTATTACATACCGGACACGGTACCTTATTAGAGGCTGGTGAAGGTAGATAACCAGGTGTAGGTGGTAATGGGTTACCCTTTACATCGACAAGAACTGATCCAGATTTATTAATATTAATACGCGATACACCTGCATATGCTACCGTACCATCTGAATATTCAACTTGTGATACAGGTTTGCCTGGAGCAACCGAATTATGTCCTGAGCCGTATTTGTTAGTGGAGTGTTGATTATCAAGTCTAAGTCCGAAAGTATCTGTAAGTGGAAAAAAATTATTAGCAGAAATATCTCTACCACCATCATCAATAGCTGTACAGACAGGACATAGTCTCGGTGACCCGACGCGCTTTTGACCTGTTGCGTTTAATTTAATGAGTGATGTTGCTATGCCTTTAACAGGATTAGCTCTCTGTATATCAAAGCGTTGCTTGATGTTGGCGATAGGACTCATTGCCTTCTTCCACTGCTCGTGAAGGAGCACTCTACCGAGATCGCCAATTTTTCTATAATTATCACCTTGTGTTATACAATCGTAATCCTGTTGAGTAAATTCATTTCGGGTACCACGTACGGTAGAAAATTGATCACCTACAACAAGTTTTTGATCATTATTAATCGCTAGTTCTATATTAGCTTGGTTGTTAAACTCTTTAAACGAACCGGAGAAATGCGTCATCTTAAGCATCTCTCTATTATCTGTATTAACAAACTGCAGTGTACCGCCTTTCTGATTGATTACATATTTGTTTCTGTACGTCTCAGTATTGATTGTATGTTTTGTCTTTTCAGCAGACTCGGTACTCGGATTAATAGAGTTTTCATACTCCCCGGGATAATCCTGACCAAGATCAACATCTGGCTCAACATCATATATACCCTGCCAGTCGTTTGAACCATATGTTGCACCGAATACAACGGGGTAGAGAGGATCACCTCCATTAAAGAATACCCAAACGTGCGCTCCAACTCTCGGTATTGCAAAGGCACCTTTAGCCTTATTACTATATGTTTCAGGCTTGTAATTATAACTTAACTTATTGACATTATTAGCGTTCGTTTCGGCAGGATTATTAAAAGCATCGCTTAAGCTAAAAGCATTCTGATCAAATATAGCGCCAGGTTTTTCACCGGTTCCGTCTTGATTGGATCCAATTTCTTGTATACGTTTATCACTGAATTGCTGTTCATCGAAATTACTTGTGTCACTTGTCGTGGCATATTTTGTCGTATCGTTGTATCTGCCACTAGCTGATTCACCGGCGATCGGCATAGCAAGAGTAGCCCAAGGTAGAACTTGCTTTAAATCGTCAATAATATTTGACAAATCACTATTGATATTTTTGCCAATAAATTTAAAAGCGAAATCTTTATCTTGAGTATCAGTCCAGTTTTTATATACTGTAGGTGAGATGTGCGGAACGAAAACTTTTACTCGGCCCTGTCTCAGCGGATCGTTGTTTTGTACAACAATACCAAGATAATTTCCTTCAAACTTCGGTGTTTCCATAGTTGATTTTACTATTATTTACATTTATATTTTAGATATGCTAATGAAAGTGTCTCATGAATCGCCGATTTCTATACTAGAGAGTTCTACGAGGTATAATGATTTTGATTATGCTCTTGTGCATCTATTCGAAACACATCCTGAATATTATGCCTTCTTTAAGAAATCACGAGAAGTCTACAACCGCGAGGTTCTTCTAGATAATTCTATATTTGAACTCGGACATGCTTTTGACTCAGATAAGTTTCTCGCAGCGGCTATTGACTTAAAGCCAAATATGTTTATTGTACCTGACGTTCTTGAAGATACACGTGGTACAGTTGAGAGCTTTCATAACTGGTTGGATAGCGGTAAAATACAAGCAGTAAAGGATGTCTGTATTACAAAAGCAATCGGTGCTATTCAAGGTAAGACATGGAATGATCTCATTGCATGTTATAAGTTTATGTCTGATACGGCTGATATGATTGCTATTAGCTTTGATTTTTCGTATTATGAAGTCACTGGCGAAGGTAATACTAAGCTTGATCGTTGGTGTAATGGTCGTCAACGCTTCATTAGTCAGCTTATTGAAGCAGGTATTTGGAATTGGAACAAACCACATCACCTGCTTGGTTGTTCGTTAGCTAGAGAATTTAGATATTATGTAGATAACAACATCTATAATATTGTGAGTTGTGATACCAGTAACCCTATTGTTGCTGCTATTCATAACATAAAGTATGACGCAGATTACGGTCTACCGACAAAGCCATCGACAAAGCTTGCAGATCTTATCGACTATCAGTTTACCGTTGATCAGCTTGAGACTGTAAATTATAATGTTGATATGTTTAAGAAAATTATTCGCAGATGAAACGACCCTGGATTGTATTCTTTTCACAAACTGGTACAGAGATAGCAGATCTTATAAATTTTTTCAATGTACGTCCAGCGTGCATTATAACAAATAAGAAATCTATTTCTGACGCTAATCCTGCTCTACAGGAAGAAATATCCTCAGGTAGATGTAAGCTTATTCAGTTACCACAGTCACCATCTGTAGCAGACTATCTAAATGTACTTAAGGAGTTTAAGAATCCTATCATTACACTCCATGGCTATCTGAGAATAGTACCTAAAGAAATCTGTGAGAAGTATGAGATTTATAATTTGCATCCAGGCTTAATAACTGAGTACCCTGACCTCAAAGGAAAGGATCCACAGCTACGTGCGTTTAAAAACAAATACGATATAGTCGGCTGTGTACTACATAAAGTTGTACCTGAGGTCGATAGCGGTGAAATTGTCGACTCTCATCGAATTTTCGCTAAAGGTTACGATTATGAAAGGTTATTAGTTGAACTACGTAGCATAGCTACTATACTCTGGAGAAGATTCCTTACACCTTATGTCAATTGAAGAAATAGTCAAAACCATAGAAGCACAGTACCCACAGACTTGTGCTGAGTTTAAAAAGATTCAACAGGAGCATTATGCTACCTTTTGTAAAAAACAATTTGATTATGGTCCAGGTAACATCTCTCTCGGGTCCTCACTCGGTACATTTGAGGAACGTAAGGCGTCAATTTCAGCTATTGTAGTACGTCTTAATGATAAACTACAGAGACTTATTAACCTCGTATTAAGGAAAGGGATTGTTGAGGCTGCTAATGAATCGGTATTTGACGCATTTCTCGATACAGCCGTCTATAGTATTATTGCTGAGATTGTTAACCGTGGCAAGTGGGCGAAGTAACACTAAAATAGAGACATGGTTATAAGCTTTACAGGTCCGCAGTGCTCTGGTAAGACTACTCTTCTTAAGGCGTGTAAGGAGTTATATAGCGATCGATTTGTATTTGTCGATGAAGTAACTCGACTTGTTAAGCGGCAATACGGTGTCAATATTAATGAAGCGGGTGATGATATTACTCAGTGTTTGATTGTTAATAAACATATTGAGAATAGTCTTATATCGCACGAGAAACAAGGGGTTATACTTGATCGCTGTATTGTCGATGGTTTCTGTTATACAGGGTATTTGCACTTACATGGTAAGGTATCTCGTTGGGTATTTGATTATTCAAGAGAAGTTTTTTTCTCTCTTGTAGATAAATTAGACTATATCATATATCCGAATCCAGACGATGTTACTCTCGTTGACGACGGTGAGAGAAGTATTGATATTGACTTTCGTAATAATATGATTGAGATTTTTGAACACGTTATTGAAACGTACAATTTACAAAATAAAGTAGTTCGTGTTAACGGAACAGTTGAACAACGAATGGAACAGATTAAAATGATTTTATGTCCACAACAAACCTAACTGATATTGCGTCTAAGACGCTCGGTTCATCGGCATCGTACGCTGTATATACCGAACATTTCGATCCCTCACTCCTCAACCCGATGCCTCGAGATCTAGCTCGTAAGGATTGGGGTATTACCGGTGGTGAGTTTGTCGGATACGATACATGGCACTGTCATGAAGCAACCTTCCTTCTCGATAACGGCTACCCGGTAGCTGGTACTGTAAAGTATACATATAAAGCTGATTCCGAGTTTATGGTCGAGTCAAAGTCAGCTAAGCTCTATATGAATTCTTTTGATATGTGTAAGATGGGTAAGACGGTTAAAGAGGCCATCGCTAACTATGAAGAGCAGATTAGGAGGGATCTTACGAATGTTATTGGTTCACCTGTTGAGGTTAAGTTCTTCGAGTCAGGATCTGATACACGCGCTCTTGATCCTGTTGACGACTATACAGATTTGTTCTGGGAGATTCTTGATGTAGCACCGACGATTGATATTACTGACTATTCAGCAAAAGAGGATCATCTCACATTTACAAAGCTTCATCCTGAGGATAATGAGCTTGTATCAAGCAAGTATTTTACAAACGCATTGCGCTCTAGATGCCGTCATACTAAGCAGAAGGATACTGGTGCTGCGTATATTCATATTATTACTAAGAATGGAATGAAGGTTGATCCTACCTCGCTCTTTAAGCAGATTGTATCATTGCGTGAGGTTAATGAATTCCATGAGTTCTGCGCTGAGAAGCTCTTTACAACAATTATGGCTCATGAAGAGGTTCAAGATTGTTGTGTTACATTGCTCTACGCACGTAGAGGTTCACTCGATATCAATCCTGTACGTGCAAGTAATGTATCATTGATACCAGATAAACTTATCAATGTAAATTCCTATACAAAGAAAACAATGGGACAGTAAGACTAAGTTATCTCTACAAACAAAAAGAGGAGACTTTCGTCTCCTCTTTTTTTATTTATATATGTATTACGTATTAGCCGAGATAGCTAACTAGTCTTGAGTGACCGGCTGTTGTACGGACTTTTCTCAGGTCATTTAAGTAAAAGAAGTTATCAATAACCGATCCGTTTGTAACAACGATTGTCGTTGCGTTAGCAGAGAAGCCTAACGTTGTTGTAAGGAGATCCCTTGAATTAGGGAAGTTTACTGTAAAGATCGCGCTGTTTGTTGCAAACTGGCTTGATACAACTTGACCTTGAGCGAAGTTATCAGAATTACCACCTGTTGCTGAACTTAGTGTAAAAGCAATTGATGTTGCGCTTAGAGTTGAACTAGTGCCGATCTTACCCAATGAAAGTGTAAGCTTTGCATTTTCATCATTGATAGCTGCACCGAGAGTTGTACTACTGATGTCGAAAACGACAGTTGCTGCAACGCTTGTTGAGTTAATTGTGTATGCGTTAACAGCAGAAATTACTGCTGGAACGTTTAAAAGTGTTTCGTAAGCCATATATGAATATTTATTCTCTATAAAAGTGTTTTTTTAATATAAAAAAGAAAAGGTGGACCATTTCTGATCCACCTTTCTTTTTGGAACTGCACCTCTGATCTTAGAAGTACACTGACTGTGTAGCCGGTGTAAATGCTACGCCGAGACCCTGGAGGATGATGACGTGGTAATAAAGATTTGCACCGAAGATGTTGTCGACCACACCATAACGGGTGAGAAGACCAACACGAGGAGCGAAATCATTAGGACCGATGGTTCTCTGTACCATTACAGGGATGTAAGGACAGTAGATGATACCAGTGTCATAGAACTCAGGACCTTTGTAACCGAGAAGAGCGTACTCAAGACGAGTTGAGCGGGTTGATGCACCAGGGAATGTTCCTGATCCATCGAAGTTACCGCCAGCGTTAGCTTCGAACTGCGCCTCTGTACGTGTATCACGGTATACATTGAAACGGCCAGCAAGTGAACCTACCTTTGCAACACCGACAGGCTGTGTATTGACGTTGCCTTGAACAGGTACCCACTGGAATTCAGGGAGCATTTCAAGGATTGCGCAAACGCGAGGTGTAGCAACGATGAAGTTAGCTGAACCACGGCGGTTACGTACGGCGATACGATTTGCCTCTACGATGAGTCTCTGATAGAAGTCACGGTTACGCTCAACGAGCCAGCGACCATCGGCTGAAGCAGGTGACCAGACTGAGAACCCAGTGCCGTAACCGGCATTGAGAGCTGTCTGAATCATACGGATGATCATTTCACGGTCGATTTCGGCCTGAAGCTCATACGACATAGCGTTTGTGAGCTCAGTATCGATATCGATACCATTCATGTTCTTAAGATCCTGCTCGAGCTCAACGGACCAGCGAGCTGCGAGACGGCGTGTGCCGGCTTCAACTGCTGTCTTTTCGAATGATACCACGATCTGAGGAATGTTACTGCTAAGCTCAAACTGGCTGAGAAGAGCAGCTACACCACGATCTGATGGGAGCACGTCGAAAGTGCCTGGGATACCGGAGAGAGCTACTGAGCTAGCACCGGTGAAGGCTGTGTTGAGGTACTGGTAGCCTAATTCAGGGTTACCGGAAAGGACGTTATTGCCGGTGTTATACTGGCTTGCGCCTGTATTACCGTCAAGTGAACCTGTCTGATAGCCGAGGTTTTGGCCTTCGTACTTGTATCGGAGTGCAAATGCAAGTCCTACTGGACCACTCATTGGCTGAACACCAACGATTTCGTTAGTGATAAGCTCAGGGAATGTACGTCTGATCATCGGGATGAGGATCTTTGGAAGACGGGCATCACCTGGTGCGTATGCGGAGTCGTTCTGTGAAGGGAATTGATTACCGTAGTAACCAGCGCCACTGCCAGAACCGTTACCGAATACACCATTACCGCCGGAGGCGTTACTGGCTTCAAAGCACCACTTCTCCTGGTTTTCAAGGAGGATAGCAGTGTTTAAGCGGGTGTGATCATCTTCGATTGCGCCAACGTTGTTGGAAGTGTAGTCCAGAACTGGAGCCCACTTTTCAACAAGAAGCTTAGCGCGAGATTCATCGATGTAAGACTGTGAAGGACGAATATTTGACATATTATTAATGTTTCTTTCGTTTGTGTCGACCAATACCTATACGTTAGGTATTTCTATTCAGGTAAAATCCTCAAATAAAACTCTTAGTATTTCCGTAACTCGGAAAGATAAAGATTAAACTTTGGATTAGATTCTGCAACTTCCTCTTCGACAGACTCTTCAATTACCGGGCGATCAACAGTTGTTGCTACTGCCTCGGTAATGGCCTCTGTCTTGAGGTCATTGAGTCGCTCCTCTTCAGATTTGTTGAAAAGACCTAATGTATAGTCGAAATTTTCAACGATGAACTTAGCTGATTTACCAGCGAGCATCTTCTTCATGTAGTTCTGTTCTTCTGTCTCGAGTGAAGAGATCTTCTTCTCAAGAACGAGTTCAGCTTCTACTTTCTGTAGTTTGCCTTGTAGTTCACTAACCTGCTTAGTAGCGGCTTCAAGCTGGTTTGCAGCTTCATCTAATCTTGTCTTGCCATCGACGATTGCATCTTTAATGCTCTCTTTGGCAAGCGCCATGTCAACGGAAAGCATATTACGGATCTCATTGAGTACGCTATTTGCTCTCTTATTGTTAACAGCTTCTTGAATTTCAGCTAATGGTAGCTTCTCTTCAAGATAAAGTTCTAAGTAATTACTAATCTGATCAACTAGTGATGATTTAAAATCTGCAGCTTCTTTTACGAGAGCTGTTTCGTATTTTTCAACCACGGCCTTGAGCTTAGCAGAGCGATCAGCATCAATTGCTGCTACTACTGCTTCAAGTTTCTTTGTGTGGTCAACGTCAATAGCTTCAACTAATGTCTCAAGCTTCTTGGCATAATCTTCATCCTGCTCGTTGAGAGCTTTTTCTACGTGGATGACTGTTTTCTGTTCTACAGCGTTATTAAAAGCAGCTTCGATTTCTTTAAGAACATCTTCTGTGAGGATGTCTTTGGTTGCTTCTTTGAGAACTTGAGATATGTTTTTTTCCATAAATTATTTTGTATTATCGATAGCCTTGTTAATTGTGTTCTTAATTTTCTCGTTAACTAGACTACCTAAGTATTTATCGGCCTGTGAGTAATTTTTTTGTGAAATTGCCTTTAAAAAGTTAAGAATTTCTGTACTCTCTTTTTGAGCCTTGAGGGTCGCAAAGTCAGCGCCTGTAATTTTATCATAAGGAGGTGCAGCTTTTGCAATTTTTTGCTGCGAGCGTGAAAGAGCCTTCTCTTCATTTTCCTCACCGTGATTTAAAAAGTCTTCTAACGTTTCACCGTTGACGTTACCATGTGGATCGATCTCCGCATAAAGAGTTGTATAATGATTTGGCTTCTTGCTCAAATAAACTGTTGGGCCACCTTCTTCATCGGCAAACTGATAAGAAATTCTATTAACGCGATATTTACGCTTTTCAAGGGTTTTTAATATACCTGTTTGTATATCGGATAACTCTCTATTATTTGATTCTTCGTTCTCATTCGAACCAAGAACACCCTTAACACCATCTGCTGCTAGATCTGCTCCAGCCTTTATAGCACCACCGATGATCGGTATACCACTGGCGACAGTACCAGCAGCTTTTACTGCGCCGCCCGCTACGTCACCTATTGTACCAGCGAGACTTTCTTTTACATTGGTTTTCTTATTTGTTGATGCCATCTTAGAATTATTTATTTCAACAGTGTCCTTTTTCTTTATTTTTTTTGTAAGAGTAGCTTCTTCATCTTCTATACCGAGAAATTTAGCCATTTTCGTTACCTCGTATTCTCCGAGTTTTGCACCAAGCTTAGCAGCACCGGGTATTCTTGTTGCACCACCGATTGCAGCACCACCAAGACGTCCAACTGTTTTTAAAATCTTAGGAACAACATTTTCTTCATTACCCTCTTCACTAGTTTGTGCAAGTTGTGATTGTAGCTGTTGTAGTTGAGCTGTATATTGAGCTATTCTCTGTTGATCTGGAACACTAGATTTTCTCGCTTTATCTTTATCTGTAGCAATTTTTGTTGTAAGCATTTTTATTTGATCGGTTAATGACTGTGCTTTTTTTGCAATTGCCATTGGATCACCGTCTGTAACAGACATTGATGGCTTACTTGAAAAAGAAGGTTTTATTCCCATATTGGGAACTAAACTAAACTCATTGAGTACCTTCTTTGACATGGTTTTTAGTGTTTGAGAAAGCTAAGAAACGATATAACCTGCTCCTTGAGGTACGCTTGTACATCATGCTTTGGAAGGTTCATGAGTTTTGATTCAAAAGAATCATATAGCTCCTCGAACTTACCGTCATCGCGGATAATGTACTCCTTACTTTCAAGAATACCGTTAACAAAGGCTTTCGGACAAGATGGATCAGCAACACAGTCAATAGCGATGAGTCGCATTTCATTAACCCTGTTGACACCGTTACCCTCTTCGGTTAGTTGACCGAGAGCGCGGCTTGACATACCTACCTTTACACCGTCGTTAATTAATGATCGAACTATTTGACCTGTAGGTGTTGAGAGTACTACAGATTCACCGATTACTGTATTACCCTCCCAGCGAAGGCTCTTAACCATGTGACATGCTCTTTCAAGATCTACTTCAGCAGAAGCTGGGTGATTTAATTCACCAAGAGAGCGCTTCGGTTCAACCATCTCTCTTACGTAGCGAGCTACTTCACGTTCCATATCTGATCGTGTATACTTACGTTGATTTTTATTCACAGCCTCTGACTCCATATATACACCTTTTATGACTAACTGTGATGGTCCTTTTAGAGAATGTGTTTCTTCTATATACTCGAAGTGATCGAGTGATGGTGTTTCAACGAGTAAACGTAATGACATACAAATATTTATTGTTTATTGTGTTATTTATTTAATCCTAACTCCTTTTCTGTCAAGATTAAAAAGCTGTAATTCTTTTTTGCGCACCACTCTCTTGCTGCTTTCCACTTAGCTTGATTTTGTACAAATCGTGTATTTTCGTAAATTAAGGTGTTTTTGCGTTTTCTTCCTGCAACAGGAGGTACAACCTGGGTACTTGGTTTTATCTCAATAATGTATTTTACAATTTTTGTACCTTCACGAATTGCTACAACACCGTCGGTGTAATAACGGTGCACCTTACCATCGAGTGGGCTTACATAAGGTATTATAACAGCTTCACTAGCCCATTCTACTACATTATTATTATTATCACACCAGGTGAAGAATTTCAATTCCCACCCTGACCTGTATATAGGTTGCTCCTTACCAATATACTTTTGTGGATTTTTAGGGTTATATGTACCCTGTCTAAATTTGCTATTTTTTTGTAACGGTATCATACAGCTCTATACATGTCTCAATAAGACGGGTCAGATGCCTACTATCCAATAAAAAATTGTGGTGGTTCAGCATCACCGAAGCCTGGAGATGCACCGCTGAATAGTTTATCTTCAAGAGCTTGTTTCTCGGCAAGACCTTGAGATAATATATCATTATAGTTAATACTACCGCCACCAAACATTGCTGTACCAGTATATTTACCACGAATATTACCAACAGATATTTTTGAAAGCGCTAATGCATATTGGTATACCCATGGTTCTTTAATTATATCACGTAACGGTCTTTCTACATGACAGGCAATAATACCCCAGAACCGTGACCCTGAACCAGGTGTACGTGGCGGTGGGTAGAAAACAAGATTTTGTGTACGTGCGTCAAATGTGTAGTAACGACGAATTGCTAAAAGCTTCTCTCTTACTTCAAGCCAATTTTTTAATGTATACCAACTAATTAAATCAAAGCCGTAGTTACCCATTGCGTAACTAAAATACGTCTGTTGAGCTAATGTCTGCTCAATAGTAAAAAGGGTATTAATACCTGTTGATGATCCTTCTTCAAAGTCAAATACACTCATGACCTTCCTGTAATCCATTGCATCGTAGTCAAAACTATTTGTATACTGTGTTTGATCAGCATTCGATGGTTTAAATGTATCAGCAATTGAGCTATTGTAATTAATAACACTCAAATAATCTGTTGTTGTAAGTATCTGATCTACAAAAATACCCGAGGCATAAACACCAGAGAGAGCATATGACCCTGCAAAGAATGATGCAGGTATTGCTGACGTCGCTGCATATACCGTTGATGATGGTGTAATAACTCGATTAAAGTAAGGTGTTATACTAAAAAGTTCATCGAGCTTAACGCCTTTTCCGTCAACATAGAGGTTAGAATCAAAAATTAAAAACTCCTCGGTGTATCCGGCGTACTTTGTGAATAGCTCGCAAGCCTGTGAAATATTCTCAAAAAGTTGATCATGATGAATTTCAACATTTATCATCGGTGCACCTAGAGAGCGTGAAATACGCTCACCAAGACGGCTAAATGTATCGATTTTAGAGCTTAAGTTTGTGCTCTGAAATGCAGTAATTGGTGTTATCGTTGAGCAATCCATTTTGTATATTTAGTTATGCACCTGCTTCACCAGCTGGGACACCCCCTGCGGGAGGTGTTTCTTCAGGCGCTGCTTCTGGAGCTGTCTCCTCTGGCGCCTCACCACCTGTCGGCGCAGGTCCAAATTCAGGCGGTACACCTGCACCACCATCGCCTCCTTCTGTAGGTGCTGTTGCTTCTGTTGGCGGTGCTTCATCCCAGTTAGGTCCTCCATTTTGTATCTGATCGAGCTCCCAGAGTAGCTCGCGGTCTTTTCTTAAGAACTCTCTGTTAGCCATAATATCACCATCCGACCAGCCGAGATATCTCTTTTGTGCATATGTCTTAGATATGAAGTCGCTCTGTGTTAGTGTATTGAAATTTTCGGCCTTCAGTTGAAGTTTTTGATGCTCTCTTAGCTCATAGAAATTCGTCGGTGGGTTGAAAAAGAGATCGATCTCACTTTCCTTTAACTTCATCTCTTCCCAAATTGTTCTTAATTTTAGATGTGTAACAAATCCATTCTTAAGACCCTCAGCAAATCGCTGCTGTTGTCTTATTATAAAGCGAGCAAATTTTAACTCTTCACGTAAGATCTCCATTCCATCTTTAAACTGATCTTCAGGATTGAGACGTGAAGCTGGTACCTTTAATGACTTGTATAACTTCTTAACAAAATACATCAGATCAGAAAGTTCACCGAGATTGGCACCTCCTGCGAGTTGTGTTACTGATGTACCCTCTGATCCCTGTCTCTTTGCAAACCAGAAGCTATCAAGCATAGACTGAGGGTTAAATTTTTGTACAGATGCACCTTGATCTGAATCATACGTCCTCTTTGACCAATAGTTTGTCATCAGTTTACGTAGATATGCTTCAGCCTTCGGCGGAGACATTGTACCGACATCGACATTGAATACGAGACGTTCTGGTGCACGTACCAATCTATAGATTACAATAGCGTCTTCAATTAAGCTTAACTGTCTATAAGATCTACGCGCGTTTTCAATGAACGGTAGACGAACAGTTTTCGTTTCATTCCAGATACCGGAATTGACATACGTCACTTGATTTACATCAAGGGGTACCATTTCTACCTTTGCAACCTTTCCGGGATTCTTAGCATCATAAATCGGCTTCCGTAGCAAGAAGCCCTTGATCATCATATTCTGTACATTTTCAAAAACCGGATCAATAATATCAGACGGAATCATTACGACTCCAAGCACACCTTCTTTTGGGTATTTCTTATGAATAATATGCTCAAAGTATAACTCCGCATCAACGAGTACCTGTCTGAAATATTCCCACCCGTTATGTTCGAGGTCAAAATATTCAATATACTTTCTAAATTCTTTCTTGAGTTTTGATTGTTGCTGCTCAGATAGATTGCTGTTAACAAAGCGCAATTTTACGACCTCGCCATTTTCATCAATATTAATAAACTCATCACAGATTTCATCGAGTGCATCTGCGACCTCTGAAAATGCTGCCATAACTCTGTAATCCATAAGTCTACGGCCTTTATCAGGCTGTATATTGGAATACATGAAGTTGTGGTAATCCTTGTTCTGCAGAACAGACGCGTAGAGATCATCCGTTGTTGAGATTGATGAGGATATCGATTGACGTACAAGAGCTTCGTCGCGATTTGTTCCCTTATCGTAAAAAATATCGTATTTCGGATTAAGTTGATCGATTTTATCTGCAACGCTCAGTGACTGGTATGGTAGCTTAGATGAAATATAATTCATTAAGCCGCGCCCGAATGTACTCTCTCTATTAGGATCTGTCTGATCTGCCATAAGACTAAAAATTATTTATTAAAAAAAAGCTAGAACTCAAATAAATAAAGGGTTTAATAGATGAGATTTGTTGTTTGCGGGAATGCCGAAAGCGATACAGCTTCCATATCTTGTACAAGACCGGTGGAAATCGGGTATGTATAGGTGTCATTACCGCTCATATCGTTGTATATTGTAATATATTTGCTAGCGTGGAAGTTACTATCTATATAGAAAATGTTACCAACATCATTTTTTAGTGCTGGGAATAACCAGCCCTTAATAACAAAAGATGTATCTCCGATAACTTTATATTTTTCAGATGCATTAATATCTGTCGGGTAACTTAAATTAACTGCCCCATCCCATAAAACTTCACTACGTATTTCTTGTGGATAGCTAAACCCGTTTGGAGCGACACCGGTAGGTACTTTCCATGAAATAATTATATACGGGTTATTATAAGGAATAAAATTTGATAAAATCTGATCCATATCAGATTGATATTTTGTCATTATCGACATTGATATACCGATATTTACAGGCACCGGGCTTTTATAATTAATAGACGTAGGTTGACTGGATTTTTCATCTGTCCCGCGTGAGTAGTAATAACCTTCGATTTTATTAAAGACACGCGTTTCATCACGGGATACACTTGTTATGCTTACGGATACAACAGGTACGGTAAGATTCTGAGCTCTATTAACGATATCATATAATACTCGCTGTTTCGGTGAGTATACATATCTAACCTGTACATCGTTGATCGCTTGACGGTTATTATCATAACGCTTAATAATAATATCATCAAAAGCTGCAATAAACTGCGTCAGCAGGTCTTTAATCTCAAAATGGAATGTTTGATTACGCACTTTAATTATTTATTAATGTATTCTGTCTATAAAGTGCTTCGGTAGCCTATTGCCAGAGTAGCTGATAATTTTAATAAAGTTACCATCGAGAATATAGGTTACGGAGTGATCGTTCTTACTTCTTGTTGCTCTGCCTGATGCTTGTACAATAGAGTTTAGCATTTTATTTTCATACCACACCTTATCAAGATCAAACATCTTCTTTATTCGCTTTGAGGATAGCGGTAAATAAGGGAGTTTAACAATAATTTGAAAGCGAGCGAGGTCATCCTTAAGATCTATACCGTATGTGAGTGACGGGGAGACAAGCACTGTTGGATCAGAAGATGAGGAGTGTATCTTTAAGATCTCTTCGTTTGTTGAGTGTGCATCTCTAAAAAGATATCTAGTATCCTTGTGTAACTTTTCGCGAAGAATGTTTGTTATCTCTTGAGTATGTGTATGTATAATGCCTTTTTCACCTTTATGATGATCGACAATCTTTCTTATCTCACTTGCCATTTTCGGTAATTCAATTTTGAGATTTTTATAGTTAAGCTTAAACACCGAGGAAACATAAATCGGTGATTTTTGCGGATCAAAATCACTCTCTTCTTCAATATAAGCATATTTTTCTATACCAAGAGATTTTGCAAAATGTTTGTGATCGATAATTGTTGCAGACATTAATATAACTTTATCTGCATAATCAAAAATATACTTTGCAAGATTATCTGCACGAAGCGGTGTGAGCGTAACCTTATGTACATCATGATCAATAATATAATCACATTTATCCCAAAGCGAATCGATCGTCGTGAGAGACTTGTGTAAATTTTTTAAGTATTGAAATTTTATCTTCTCTGGTTTACCAATAAGTCCTATTTTCTTCGACGCAATAGCCATAATATCTTCAGTCGCGACATTAATTTTTTCTATCAGCTGATACATCCAAGCGCGAGTTCTCTCTTTATTGTTTGTAATTAATGTTTGGATATTAATATCCATTTGCTTGAGCTTTTCGTAATTTATTTCTGCAGAAAATTGTCGTACTAGTTCTTCTTCAAGCTCTGAAGCTTCATCGCAAACAATAATATTTTTACGCTTAACATGACCAGGTAGTGAGAAAAACATCTTATAATTTAACGTCGCAAAATCAGATAATAGAGCTGTATTTCTTGCGTTATAATAAG
>RGUK01000200.1 GCA_010027825.1 bacterium | reverse complement strand
CCACCAGCTCCCAGCCGGTGGCTACCAAGATCATGACGGGCGGGAATATCGTCAATGATTTCGAGGATGTCTACATTTCGTCCAAACCACCCGCGGTTATTGGTTACGAGGCCGTCCCGTGCATCTTTTCGTGGTACAACAATGATTCCCCCATAAGGACTGGGGTGATTAAAGGCCCGGCAAGGGCTTACGGCGTCGTCTGCAACGGGGTTTATTACAAAATACCCGATTCGGCCATTGGAACCAAAACCATCTCTAAAGAGGGCACATCGATCAAGATCAGCATTCTCTTTAGTAAGGATCCGAAATATCAGGTTCCGGATGGGTTTGTCATTGTTGACGAAAACTTCGACCATTATATCTCGGACGATGTGGCAAAATATCCGCTGATATTTAGTCCATCGCCGCAGATAAATGGCACCGCCGAGGGGTTTGTGATTTTTTTAAGATCAAGTTATCCCGACGGAAAAGACTGGGACTATAGGGTGTTTATCACAACAATCCAGCCTCCGCCCGTTTCAGGCTATTATATCAAATCCCTCAAAATCGCCAGCGGCTGGGGCTCATCCTTGCCGAAATTTCCGGGAAACCCGTTTGAAGGCTTTGAGGACGTTCGGGTTTACCCGTTCTCTGGAATCCCCATAAATATTCAAAGAGATCAATACGGGGTACCTCAGATAAGGGATGAGAATCCTTTCTTCTGCGTGATAACCCCCGGTCCTTTTGTAGGGGAGGAATCCGCAGCCATCGCATGCTACGATTTGGATTTTTCATACGCCAGAAAATACCAGTTCAATCATGCCGCTCAGCTTGCAAATAATGTTCCCGCAGCCATTGAAAGGGAAAAAATTTGGAAAGAATGGGAGGGAACAAAAGTGTTTTTTGTGCGGCGGGGCCGAACCATCAGATATATGGACAGCGGCGTCACGTATACCGCACTTGGTGGTCCTGGTAAAATTCCGGCCATTTATTCCAGCATCCCCACGGTTTCGGCCCCGACCTATTCCGGATTTGTCATCACCTCCGTGACGATTGTGTGCCAGGGGTATTACTACGACTCCGACGCCCAGATCCTTGATCAGGATCCGACCGGCTCCGGCGCGATCATCACCATCGACGAAGTAAAGCGCGGCAAAATAAAAAAAATTACCCTAAAGGAGGGCGGCGCCGGATATTCCGCGACTCCCAGCATCGGATTCACGGAGCCTGGATACAACCCCTCCGACGTTCCCTCGATCGAGGGGATCAAGCAAACACTGGTAATTTCAGCCGCCTCGGCCGGGGCCGTGCTGGGCTCGCAGGATTCCGTGGATGCGTCCCTGGAAATCTACGAGATCGAAGGAAGCGCGGAAAACGTCCTTGCTCAGGTTCCCGTAAAGCTCGCCAAGCGCGTCAGCTACTCCTGATCCGGGAGGTGTGGCCATGCCATCCGATTCTGCCGATTCGTTCGGGGTCGGGGCGTTTGAGGTGGCCCGCAACCCGGACGTCCGCCAGTTGGTCGACAAATTAAACCGCCTGCGCGAGGCGGTGGACACCTGCCGGCTACAACCGGGCGTGGGCTACACGGTTAACCGATCCACCAACGGGACAGTTCTTTCCATAGATGCAATGGGCGGATCCTCATTTCCGCCAACCGGTTCATTTCCATTTCAAATCAAAATCAGGACCAAGGACGGGCAAAAACAGTTTTGGGTGAGATACGGCACTTATCTAACGAGCCATGAGGATGATAGTGGCTATCCGCCTATCGCAGGGCTTGAAACATGGATGCAGTATGAACCTCCGGCAAATTTTGTTTTGACAGCTAAAATTACATCCAATTTCACGATTTCCAGCGTCTCCGTTACGGCCGAGCCGCGCGAAGCCTTGTTTCAGGCTTATAAATTCTCAGGCGGGATGCAGACGGAAAGCCGTGAAATCATCGGCGGTGTGGACAAATCAAACGCACTTTTTCAGAGCATAAAAACGGACAGATATCTGAGCGTGCAAGCTTTCATGGGATATCCGGTTATCGGCTTTTATTCAGCCGGTTAAATCATGACAAATGTTCAAACCCTAATAGAGCTTTATGGGCTGGAGTCTTTGCGATCGCAGCCAATTCAGGAATCTAAAAAAAACATCGAGGTAAATGCCCAGACGTATTTTGTTTGGAGATTCCGCTGGATCTGGGAGGCAACCGCCTCCATTTCCGGAAAGCTCACCTTCCAGCCGGACGAGGTCAACGTGGCTAAAACCATCTCCTACAAGACAAACCAAAAAACATTTTCCAGGGATTACCCAAGGGACGGGCGTCAGCCAAGATTTACCAACAACGGGACATCCTATTATCTGGATTTTAGCCGGTACGGAATCGGTCCAAACATACCGCCCATGCCATATGGGAACATTCCCACGGATCAATTTGCAAGAATCCGATATAATCGCATGTTCATCACGGCAGGTGGAGAAGGACGTCCGACCACGATCAGTCCACCGGCAAGGTTTGAGACGTTCTTTGATTCCGTTATTTCCACTCAGGGCGAGCTGATTGGGGAACTTCCGCGCGATCAGACGCTTGATTTCAAGCCACCCGCATGGTGGAGGGGATTCTCCTCGTACCGAATTGCCGCCAAGGGAAGCCAGCCGGTTAAAACATACCGTTACTACGCAAACTACGACGTGATTAGCCCCATGTCCTGCGGGATGGATCTTGGCAATGGCCAGGCCATCCGAAGAAAAAGCGGGAGGGTCTACCCGTGTCCGTCTTTTTCTTTTAACATTTTTGGAGACAACCCGTTCGGCCTTGGCGGACTGACGTATAAAACAAGCGGCGCAAATCAATCGGTAAAAACCCAACTTTCAGTGGCCGGGATTTCCGTGCCAAGTCAGATGAACGGTTTTGCTCCGGCATCCGGGGCAACCGCATCGGGGGTTAATGTTTCTGTTGCCTGGTCAAAATCAGGCGAACGCAAGTTTTGACATGGGCATGAAGCCGTAATCCCATGCCCGCATCCACCTATAACATTAACCTGGAACAAGGTGCGGACTGGACGCGGGACCTGTTTCTCGCCACGGCCACCCAGGGGGCAATCAACCTTTCCGGCCGCACCTTTAAGGCCGAAATCAGACAATACCCGTTCGGCACCGTGGCCACCGCCATTTCCTGCTCCGTGGTGTCTGCGGCCGGAGGACAGCTGAGGATGAGCGTGACCTCGGCCGCCAGCCTCGTGGTGCCGACGGCCGGAGCCCGCTATGACCTGTTTATGGTCACCAGCGCGGGAATCAGCACGCGGCTTCTGGCCGGATCCGTTTCCGTCAGCCCACGCATTACCGTTGTTTAGGCCATGAGCGATTTGAATCTCACCATTCAAGAGGGTGGCGATATCTATTTATCGATTGCCGAAACTCCCGCCGTCGTCACCCTAAGCCAGCCCGTCATTAGCGGAGCCATTTCCAGCACCGTCACCGTGTCCAATACCGTCACGGTTGCACAGAATTATAAAAACGAGGTTATTGAAAACGATGCTCCGTTTATAAAAATTACATTTTCTAGTTTCATTAATCCACCCATTCCAAATCAGTCAATTTATCTGAGAAGATTTCCCAAACCAAAAAATCTTGGCAACAACATAATTATCAACCCATCGTATTACGATGAATCAAAAGGGTTTTACATTGATATTGTAAATCCTAACCCTAACCCGGATGATAACGCCGTCGGGTTATACCTTTGGGATGGGGCAAGTCTTACCCCTCTTGCATATAATCATTTAACGATTCAAGAATATGATTCAAAAATAAACGATCCGTGGTATTGGCCGTCAAACGGATGGAAATATTTTGATGGAGATGACAGTTGTGCTGATAATTTAAAAATTGAAGTTTTAAATC
>RGUK01000199.1 GCA_010027825.1 bacterium | reverse complement strand
GGAACACGCGATTATTCTCGACCACGTTGGCAACTGCCTGCGTCATGGATTGCCGGATACAGAACGCCAGTGGTCACTTCAAGGGAGGCCCAAAAAGGCCAAGGGTAAAAAACAAGAAACATCAGAGTCAGTCCGGCAATGTCCTAAATGCTACGGGGTTATGTCCGCCCGCCTTCTTAAGTGTGACTATTGCAGCCATGTGTTTGAGGTTAAGGGCAGAGAAATAGAGAAGAAAGACGGTCAGCTTGTTGAGGTTGACCTACGCTCTGAAAGATTCAAAACACGTAAAGAACAAGGTAGGGCGCAGACCTTTCAAGAATTGGTAAACCTTGGCAGACAACGCGGCTATAAAAACCCTTTTGCGTGGGCTAACATTATTATCCAACACAGGTTAAAAAAGGAGGCGGCATCAAGTGGCAACAGAGACTGACATCATGAGGCAGATGCGGGTTACTGCCAGCAAGTTAGGCGCTCGTCTTTTCCGCAATCATGTGGGGCTGTCTTACACTAAAGATGGCCGCCCTATGCGTCATGGTTTGGGCAATGGCACAAGCGACTTGATTGGGCTTATACCTGTAGAAGTCACACCTGATATGGTAGGCAAAAAGGTTGGTATATTTTTTGCAGTAGAGGTTAAAAAGCCTAAGGTTTATACCAAAAAAAAACACTTGGAAGAACAGGTTCATTTTTTAGAATTTGTTTGCCAAAATGGAGGCGTTGGTGTAATGTGCGATTCTACTACCGCCGTAGAAGAAATAATTAACAATTATAAGCGAGGTAATAATGAACTCTAGCTCCACACAAAGAAAGATGATTGACGCCATACGGAGTATTGTCGGCGTAACTGCAACCATCTATCACCAGAAAGGCGTCAAGTACACAGGCGAGATTTCCGAGGTTGGGGAGGATTTTGTATCTATCATAAGTAACGAGTTTGGGACGACTATCCTGCCCCTTTCTGATGTTACAGGGGTGATTGTATCTAATAACTACAATAAGTAGGTGCGCCATGTCAGCCATCGACTTTAAGGCTATCAACGCCTCTTTGCTATTAGACGGGCACAGTATCCTCAAGCAGTGGTTTCCTCTCGGCAAAAAGAACGGTAATGAGTTTAAGATTGGCGACATTAAGGGAGCTAAGGGAGACAGTCTAAGTATTAATCTTAAAACAGGTCTTTGGAAGGACTTTGCTTCCGGCGAATCTGGTGGGGACCTTATCAGTCTTTATGCGGCGTTTAGGGGCATAGACCAGAAACAATCTGCCGCCCAGCTTGCCGCTATGGTTGGTAGAGATGTTCCGAGTATCTACGAAAAGAAAGATAAAGCCAAGGAGGACTATAAGGACATTTTTGAAATAGTACCAGATGGGGCGCCACAACCGCCACAGTCTTACAAGGGCGTGGCTGCGGCTAAAACATGGTGCTACCGGAATCACCGTGGAGAGGTTCTTGGCTACGTTATTCGTTTCAACACACAGGATGGCAAGAAAGAATTTCTACCTTATCGTTGGATAAATGGCCAGTGGGTGAGCAAGCACTTCCCTAAGCCCAGAATTCTTTACAGAATAGACGAACTTGCCCAGCGCAAGGATGCAATGGTTATTGTGTCTGAGGGAGAAAAAACATCCGATGCGCTAAAAACATACTATCCTGAGTGTGTTTCTGTAACTTGGCCGGGAGGAAGTAACGCTTGGCAGTATGCAGATTGGTCAATACTAGCTGGTCGTAACAAAGTTGCCATTTTTCCAGATGCAGATGAAGCAGGTGTTAAGTCAGCTATGGGCGTTGCTGAAACCTTGATTGCAATGGGTGTTCCAAATGTAAGAATACTCGATATTCGTGACAGGCCCGCCAAATGGGATGCGGCTGACGACATAGATGCTGGAATTGGTATTTTGCAGTTTCAGGAGTGGGTAAAGCCAAGGATGCTTACCCATGAACAAGCCAAAGAGATTTACAGCAACATTACCACGCCTAAGGGTAAGATTCAGGATAGAGGCTCACCAGAACGGGTCAACCTTACCCCCTTTGACCACCCAGTTAAAGAACTACCAACTGACCCCAATCCACTTATGGATGGGATAGATGTGGTCAATAACGATATGTTTCGCTGTTTGGGATACTTGGAGGGGTATTATTACTTCTACAATTATCGTAGGGCGGAGGTTGTCAAGTTGGGGGCCACGAATCTTATTAACAAGGGCCATCTCATGCACATTGCCCCGCTAGAGTATTGGACTGGACCAGAGCGGTTTAATGGCAAGTTTGATATGGCGGCAAACGCACTCATGCGAGCCTGTGAGTTCAAGGGGGTGTTTGATAGTGGGCTTATCCGAGGTATGGGGGCGTGGGAGGACCGTGGGCGCTATATCCTAAACATTGGCGACAAGTTGCTGGTTGATGGTCAAATGGTTGATTTTTCTTCCTTTGAAACAGAATATATCTACGAAAAGCGCCAGTCTTCTCGCAATTTTCCATACTCAACTCACGTTCTGACAAGTGTTGAGGCATCCAAACTGGTCAATATTTGCATGAGGGCGCGTTGGGCTGACCCTATTAGCCCATACTTGCTTGCTGGTTGGGTGTTTAGCAGCATTATATGTGGTGCGATGCCTTGGAGAACCCACATATACATTTTTGGCCCAGCTGGCAGCGGAAAGTCGTGGGTGATTGAAAACATTCTACAAAGGCTTCTTAAGGGTTTTTGTTATGAAGCTCAATCTAAGGCTACAGAGTCTGGTATCCGTCAACAACTAAAGGGTGATGCGCGTCCCGTAATTCTTGACGAGACTGAGGCTGAGGAAGAGAAGGACCGCTTGCGTCTTCAAGGGATATTTGACTTAGCCCGTCAGGCTTCGACTGGCAATGCGCCAATTGTGAAGGGGTCTATTAGTGGCGAGGCAATTGAGTATTATGTTCGGTCTAGCTTTGCATTTGCCAGCATTACCCCATCACAGGTACATGAAGCTGACCAGACACGAACTGAGATGATGCGCTTGCTTCCACCACCAGACGCCACATCAGATAAGGCTAAAGACGACAGCAAAAAGTTTATAGAGCTTCAACAGTCCGTCATTGATACCTTTACGGACGAGTATCGGGCACGGCTTTTCACTAGGGCAATTAAAATGCTTAAGGTATGCCAAAGAGCGCACAAGTTGTTTGCAAGAGAGGCCCTACCCTTTTTTGGTAGCCCACGTAAGTCAGATATGAGAGCCTTTATGTTGGCTGGATTATGGTGCTTACAATACGACGACGAACCTGACCAGCAATCAGCTAAGGAATTTTTGTCCAAGCTGCCATTTGGAACTAATGAGACTGAGCAGGTGCAAAAGACGGACAACAGGCTTATAAGCATTATAACCCAGACTCAGTATGAATATGTGGAGGGACACAACCGCCAAAAAAGGAACATTGGCTACCTTATCCAGTCTGCACGGACAGATACCCAATGCACAGAGTATCGGGTACTGTGTGAGCTTGGAATAAGGGTTGATGGAGACTCCACATTTATAAGCAATGACTCTGTAAATCTAAAGAATTCAGTTCTTAGGAATACACCGTTTGTTTCAAACTGGGATAAGGTTCTTCTTTCCCTGCCGGGGGCAGCAAGAGAGAAGCGTATATACTTCTCTCAAGGGTTTCGTGGCGGCGCCGTAAAGGTACCAACGTCAGTTCTACTTAATGAGGTTGACTTTTAATTTTATTTAATATAATAAAGATAAACAAAGTGAGGAACAAAACATGCACCAAATAATCAACAATACTAGTCGAGAAGAATGGCTTAATGCCCGCAAACATGACGTTACTGCATCAGAGGTTGCAGCACTTTTTGGGATTAGCCCATACATGAGCAAATACGAACTGTGGC
>RGUK01000198.1 GCA_010027825.1 bacterium | reverse complement strand
CCCCGAACGCTGCAGGTGGTGAAAAATTAGGTGCCCAGAAATGCTCGTGTGGCTGTGGCGACACAACCAAGACGTGCAAATGCCCGCCCAGTTGCTCGTGCCGAAAAGAAGGCGGCTCGTGCTACGGCCTGACTATGAAGAAAGCCTATCACGAGGCACTGGCCAAAATCACAGGAATTGGCCACCAAATTCACCTCGACCAAGACGAGCAAGATGAACTTGATGACGCCCTGGCGGCAAAAACCGCGGGCAAATTGGGCCTCTGGGACCGGATCCGCATGAAGCGCCGGCGTGGTGAAAAGCCCGCCAAGCCCGGGGACAAAGATTATCCCGACAGCAAGAGTTGGCAGAAAGTCACCAGCATTAGCGAAAAGCAATCGGGCACTCCGGCCTGGCAACGTAGTGCTGGCAAGAACGAAGAGGGCGGCTTGAACGCCAAGGGCCGGGCCAGCTACAAGGCCGAAACCGGTGGCACACTCAAACCCCCAGTCACGGAGTCCAATCCCAAGGGCGAGCGGGCCAAGCGGCAGAACTCTTTTTGCTCCCGGATGTGCGGCATGAAAAGAGTAAATACAGGGGCCAAGACCAAGTCAGATCCGGACAGCCGTATCAATAAGTCCCTCCGCAAATGGAACTGCAAGTGCTCCAGTGCGTCTGAATTTGGCGAGAAAGTAGCCCTGCAAATCGAGCGCGGTGGCCTGCCGAGCCGGGCCACGGCCTCGACGCTGGGCCACCTCGGCGGTTTTCCCATGATCACGTTAATGTCAACAAAAAACCACGTGAATCCGACGGACTGGGAAGGGGCGGGCGGCGATATTTTATCCCCCGAGATCAGCAAGAAGGACGAACGGGCTCAAAAACTGAAGGCGTTTGCGGAAAAGATGGAAGGCGTCAATCCGCAGGAACTCAACGACCACCGGATTGTGTTGGGCGGCACGCGGATCACCCGTGACATTCCCCGCATCCTGATGAATCCCCGCACGTCGCTCCTGGGCAAAGCCTTGGGCGTGGGCACGTATCCCGCCATGGCTTTGGTGACGAATTTAACACGCGGTTCGAACTACAATCCGTTCAGCGACACCACGCATTTATATGGTGACTCGCCCGCGGTCCTGTCCCACGAACTGGGCCACGCCATTGATTTCAATGAACGGCCCGTGCCGCAATATTCCGATAAAGAATTCAAGCCTTTAACGTGGCTCAAGCGCCAGGGCCGCGGGCTGATGCGAGATACGTACACGCTGAGCCGGGCGTTGACGCCGATGATGCTCTGGCAGGAGTACGCGGCGAACGCCAAGAGCGAAAAGAACCTGCGAAAAGCGTTTAAACAAGACGCGCACGGCCTGAACGAGATCTTCGACGAACGGCAGCGTGAGTTGCCTGTGGGTATGGGGAGTTATCTGGGTGCCACCGCGGCGCCGTTCTTGGGTCCGCTTGGCGGCGTGGCTCCGTTGGCGGGAGCACTCGGCGGCCGGGCGTACGGTCAAGGCGAGGCCACCCGCATGAAAGGCCGCTGGGCACGCGACAAGAAAGAAGAACGGGACGACGAGCCGGACACGATTCCGTTCAAGAAAAAAGACGACAAAAAAGACGACAAAAAAGAAGAAAAATCACATCGCAAGGCGGCGGGCGCATTTACATTTGGCCAGCGGCTTGCCCATAGCCTGTAATTCTCTGCGAAAGAAGCCCGCATGCCTGGTCTCTCGAATACCGACTATCATTTAGCCGCTCCCGAACTTCGGCAAATGTTCGCCAGCGAGGCAAATAAATATGCCCCGGGCGATCCGGCCATGCAGGACAAGGCCCAGTTCTTTGCCGAGGCCCTGCTCAAGCACCGCAAGACACCCGAACTGGCCGTGGACGTCGGTGCCCTACCGAGAAGCACGTTGCCAGCGTCTGTAGCGAGCAACGACAAGGAAATGAAGTCGTTGGGCTTTCTACCGTCGTACGTGGCTGTGCCCGAGCGCGGGCAGACTCAATTACGCACGTGGCGGCATCCGTACACCGGCATGCACTTGCACCGCCACGGCGACCGCTGGATCTTTCATGAAGACAATTGGCCCAGTTTCAGCATGCAGATGGCCAAGTTTAAGCAGGAAAATCCGACATCGGGTCCGCTCGACGCGGCGAAGTTCGGCGTCGGCACGTTCGTTCGCGATTCCATGCCGCACGTGGTTTACGAGGGCGTGCCCGGTTATATCAACTATGTTCACAACACGGTCATGGGCAATCCGACGTTTTCGTCCATGCTCGACCACACCTCCAAGACCAAGACCACTCCCGATAAGTTGGGGCGGGCGTTGGCGGCCAGCGTGCTCCTGGGGACCGTGTACTCGGGTTTCGGCTATAACCCCCGAAACTTCTATTCAGGCACGGGTGCCGGGCTGGGTTTTTTGGGCGGCAATATTCTCAGTAAGCACGTGCAGAATTTTGCTCACAAATATAGGCCCAGCCTGCGCGACCCCGGGCCTGGAAACTTAGCCCTTGCCGCCGGTATTCCTTTATTAACAACTCTGGGCGGCAGCGAACTCGGGGTCCGGCTGTACGACGCCGTCCGCCGGTCTCGCGAAGAAGCGGCTTTGGCCAAAGCCGTGGCCGAAGCGAAAAAGAAACAAAAGAAGAGAGGACGCCACGCGGCGTTCTGATAAACTAAAACCATTCCCGTATACATTAAAGGATCCGCCATGCCCATCGACCCCAAACTGCTGCAACAAGCCTCGAAGACCGCGTCGCTTGGCGATGACGTGACACCCGCATTAAAGTTTTTGGCTCCGACAGTTGCGGGTGCCGGTATCGGTGCAATTCCAGGTGCGGCGTTGGGTGCCGCCTACAACGGTCTGTTCGGCAAGCCCGAGCACTTTTATGACGACATCGGCCGCGGCACGTTGCGTGGTGCGTTGACCGGCGGCGGAGCGGGTTTGGGTATGAGCGTTGGAAGTGAAATAGGTGGCGATGACATCGGAACTCGTCTCGGCGGGCGTGTCGGCGGCTTAACCGGGCATTTGCTTGGAAAATACCTTGTCGCACGACCGGAAGAAGAAGACGAGGGGCTGCGCATTGAAACCCGCAGAACTCGCAGCCGCAAGGCTCAGAAGAAAGAAGCCAAAGTCTACGAAGCTGCCGAAAGCGTCGACGGCATGAAGCCCAAGGAAGTCTACGAGTCGCACAAAAAGTGCACGCCGGGCGAATTCGGCATGAACAAAGAGGGCGAAGACGCGAATCCCAGCGTGCAGCCAATCCCTCGTCCGTATAATCCTGGCAACAATGCCGCACTGCAGGCCGCGTTGGCTGTTGCCCTTCCAGTGGCGGGCGCTGCGGGTGGTGTCGGCCTCGGCGGCTTGGGTGGTGGCGTGCTCGGTGCGGTGCACGGTGCCGTTAGTCCAGGCGAATACCCCGAACAAGATGAAGAAGGCAACGTGCAGATGCGTCGCCGCAATCGCCTTCTGGGTGCCCTGCGGGGCGGCGGGGCTGGCGTGTTAATGGGTGCGGGTGTTGGCGGCTTGGGTGGTGGAGCCCTGGGGGCGTACACCGCTCGAAAACGAATCGCCGAATTATCAAAACAAAGTGCGGCGGCACATACAACAAATAACGAAAGGGTGTCTCTCATGACCAAGCAATCTGCGTTTGAATTCGGTGCACACGTTAAGCAAGCCCTCGGGCCTGTCGGCTATGGTGCTGCCGGCGGTGGTTTGATCGGTGCTGGCCTTGGGCTGTCAATGCAAACCGTCGTAATTGCACTGCAAAATGCCGTAGAAATGAAAGACTTGGGAATTGCAACAAGCGCAAATACTTCTGCTGCGTTGGCAAATGCCGAGCAGCGTCGCAAGCTGCATGCCGTATATGGCCAAGCTGCCATGAAAGAATTCAACTC
>RGUK01000197.1 GCA_010027825.1 bacterium | reverse complement strand
CCTCGGTGCTGCGCACCCAGCTTGAACACTTCTTGTCCGCTGCGGAAATCCCATTCAATGAACTTTCATCATCTCCAGAGCAAAAAGGCGAGCGTGAGTTCAAGGTTGAAGGCGATAATCCAACCAGAGGGCTGCCTGTTGAGCTGTTCTTAAAGCCAATTGATGAGCTTGAGTTTTCGGTTCGTGCGCACAATTGCTTGATTGGTGCAGGTATTAAGCGTGTTATCGACCTGGTCAATATGAATGAAGAAGATATCCTTAAAATCAAGAATTTCGGCCGCAAGTCATTGCGCGAAGTGAAAGAAATTCTTGCTGCTTTCGGGTTGCACCTTGGTATGAACATCAAAGAGCTTGACCTCAAAAAAGCAATTAAGGATCAAGAAAAGAAAGCCGCGTAAGCGATAAAAAGGATTATCAACCATGATGCATCAAAATGGCCGTAAAAAGCTAAACATGAAATCAGCGCACCGCAAAGCGCTTATTCGTAATCAGATCATTCACTTCATCAAACATGGCGTGTTGCAAACTACCAAGCCTCGTTTGAAGGAAGTACAGCGCGTTGCAGAGCGCATCGTAACCGTTGCTCGCACGGGTTACGATTTCAACACCATTCGTCGCATCAAGGCAATGTTGCCATATGATGAGGCTGCGGTAACCAAGCTGATCAAGGAAATTGCTCCTAAGTACGTTGGCCGTCAGGGTGGTTACACTCGTGTAATTCCACTTGGCCGTCGTAGCAGCGATACTGCAACTATTGCACGCCTTGAGTGGGTGTAGCTTCCTTATAAAGCCTATCCCTGCGCTCTCTGGCGCATAAAAGTAATAAAAAGCCCCTTGACCGATTCAGTCAAGGGGCTTTTTATTATATGTCAGTTTACATCATCGGTAGCGTGATCCCTACTTGCTTCATATATTTTCCTTTGCGGTCAGCATATGAAATTTCGCATGGTTGATCTGATTGGAAGAAAAGCACCTGCGCAATGCCCTCATTGGCATAGATTTTTGCTGGGAGGGGCGTGGTGTTTGATATCTCCAGCGTAACGTATCCTTCCCATTCAGGTTCAAAAGGTGTCACGTTGACGATGATGCCGCAGCGAGCATACGTTGATTTGCCTAAGCAGACAGTCAATACATCACGCGGTATTTTAAAATATTCGATGCTGCGCGCCAGTGCGAATGAATTAGGCGGTACAATGCAGACGTCGGTATCTATTTTGATGAATGAATCTTCTTTGAAGTGCTTAGGATCGACAATAGAGTTGAAGACATTGGTGAAAACTTTGAACTCGCTTGCTACCCGAATGTCGTAACCGTAGCTAGAAAGGCCATAGCTGACCACTTTGCTTTGGTTTGGGTCTGGCAAGCGTACTTGTCGATCTACAAAGGGCGTGATCATGTGGTGTTCCTGCGCCATCTTCCTGATCCAGCTGTCCGCTTTGATGCTCATAAAAGTCTCCTCAATAAAATCTAAAGTAGCATTCCACTTGTAGCATAACTGATCGCGGAAAGATAGGCATCAAGAAGGGTGCTTAATGCGCGCAAAACATGCGTGTAGCGTGGTCAAAAATTGCTTAGCAGGAATTTTTTTGAAATCTTTACAAACAAAATGTGCCTCTCTAGAATCAGTCATCGTTCTAAAAGGAGAGTCTGAGACGTAAAAGGGAAAGACCTGAGGAGGAGAGGAATGAAGAGATTGCATAGCATGCTCCTGCTTGCAAGCGTAACGCTTTGTGCGGCTTGCAGTGGGCTGAAAGCAGGCTTGGAGTTTGGCAGCACTGACTCCAAAATCAGCTTGGCAGCTGGGAGCCGTTTGCACGTCAGCGCTGACAGCATGACGGTCGACGGCACCTTGGCAAAAGACGAAGATGCTGCAATTACAGGCGATAATGGCATAGCGTTCAGCGATGGTGTGCTAGAAGCTCAGGGCTTGCAAGCAACAGTTAACGGCACCTACAGCAACGATGCGCTTGTGCTTGCAGGCAGCGGTCGTTTTACTGCGCAGCCAGGTACGGTATTACAAGGCATTTCCTGCAGCGCAACTGGCAATAAAATAGAAGGCCAGCCACTCTTCACCTCTCCTATTGAGTTAGAAGACAGCAGCACAGAGGTTGCATTCAATCTGCAGAATGCATTAACTCAAGACGTGCACATGGGTGGCGGCTCAGTGGTCCTGACCGGTGATCTTGCCCTTGCCGATGGCGTGCAGCTGCGAGGCGGTGGCACGGTTGTGTTCAATAAACACCGTCTTGGTCTTGGGGGCATGTTCTTGGGCCCGTGGCGTGGTTCCCTCCTGTTCAGCAACGCACTAGACCTCACCTTGAACGGTTCCATGGACTTGCGATCAACCTGGACCTTTGATGGTGTTAACGTAATGAATGGCAACGGTTCGATCTTGGATCTTTCCCATGGTGGCAGTATTGTTGTCACCGACGGTTCTTCTCTTGATTTGAATAACATCGTAGTCAAGGGCCTGGGCGATGGTGCAGGTCACGGCCACCTGACTCTTGGTAGCGGCGCTGTTGTCAGCTCAGCAAATACAACCTTCCAGCTTGATAAAGATTTTAGTATGGCTGATGGGACGCTTAGAGTGCACGGCCCAACTACCATGCAATTAGGACAAAAGAATTGGTCGTTCAGTGATCCTGCCGGGTTAGCGGTTGATGGTACGACGTTGTGGCTCGACTACATGGACTCGCCGATGCTGCCAGGCGCGGTCGGTCAAGTCGCTTGTTGATGCTGCAGCAACGGGCTTAAGCACTTCAGCGCTTCTGCTCTTGTCAGGTTCTGCTCACGGCACTGTCAACCTTGATTCCTCCATTACCCTCCATCCAAACGAGCGCATAGTTATTAACGGCGATGTATTCATCGACGGTGGTGGCTCTTACATCGAGTTTATGGACCCAACCAAATCGCAGTTGGTTATGATGCCTGGCAGCACGCTGACGCTCAAAAATATTGAGCTGCGCAACATTAAGCAAAGCACGCTTGATCTGCGCGTGAGTCCTCGTGCGACAGACAATTATAGCTCCGCCCACATCAAAATTGACTCCGATGTTAAGTGGGAACTTGACCAAGACATCACCTTTACCAACGGCTACATCGACGTGCTTGACAGTGACAATCTGATTAACATATTCGTCATGGTTGGTAAAAACACGCGCAAGAAGTTCTATGTTGCTCCCCTGCTTGACGTTTTCTCGGGAGATACCGATCCTCGCTTGTCATTTAATCTCGGCCACAACACCCTTCAGCTTGAAAACGCTGAGTTCCGGGGCGTGGACCATGTTGATGCAGTGGTAGACGATATTGCTTCTTCCGCGATTTCCTTATCGGGCAATGCAGCAATTGACCAAGATGTTCCAACCAATACGGTAAACCTGTTTGTGGAAGGCTTGAGCAACGATTTGATCCTGCGCGACAGTGGTTACACGGTTGCAAGCAACATTTCATTTGGTGATTTCCCCTTCAACGAACTGAACGTTAGCTTCAGTGTTACCACTACCACACAGCCGGTGTTGAACGTGGATTTTGATCCAGGCATTTTCCTTTTCTCAGCAAACGGCGTGGCACGTTTGAACTTTGTTAACCCTCATGCCCAGCTTAACTTGCGCAACAGCAATGCATTCATTATTGATTCGAATGCAGCCTTCAACTACGAAAACTTGTTGATTGGTGGCTTTCCTATCAAGCAACAGGCTTCTGACTATGTGATTGACGGTACCAAGCTGGAAGGTGCGGGCATTGATGCTTCAACCACACGTTCACTGTCAAAGGTAAAGCGCTTTAAGCATGTCAACGCGCTGCAAATGAAGCGTCAAGCTGAACGCGATGCGCTTGAAGAGGCTCGCAAGCGCATCGCGTTCAGCTTGACGCTTCATTTGC
>RGUK01000196.1 GCA_010027825.1 bacterium | reverse complement strand
ATAACTTACAATAATACGACAACTGGTGGCTCACTTGCTGGTGGTGCAGGATCGCAAACATTTAGTGATGTTGTTGAAGTTAGTGGCGGTTCACTTGCTAATGGTGTTGCATTACAAACATTTAGCGATGTTGTTGAGGTTAGTGGCGGTTCACTTGCTGGTGGTGTTGCTTCACAAACTATAAACTATAATGAAACACCAACTGGCGGTTCACTTGCTGGTGGTGTTGCTTCACAAACTATAACCTACAATGAAACGCCAACTGGCGGTTCACTTGCTGGCGGTGTTGCTTCACAAACTATAACTTACAATATTGTCGCCACTGGAGGTTCACTTGCTGGTGGTGTTGCTTCGCAAACCATAACTTACAATAATACGAATAACTTACAATAATACGACAACTGGTGGCTCACTTGCTGGTGGTGCAGGATCGCAAACATTTAGTGATGTTGTTGAAGTTAGTGGCGGTTCACTTGCTGGCGGCTTTGCATTACAAACATTTAGCGATGTAGTTGAAGTTAGTGGCGGTTCACTTGCTGGTGGCTTTGCATTACAAACTATAACCTGTAATGAGACGCCAACTGGCGGTTCACTTGCTGGCGGTGTTGCTTCACAAACTATAACTTACAACATAGTTGGAATCAGCGAAGGACTGATATCTTCTAGCGTTTTGGCGTCGGTTAATACCGTATTTAATCCCAACACAATAGTGATATCTCCCTCTGACAGTCTGTTGTCGTTATATCAATTATTAAAATTGGTATATGTTTATAATCCTTCAAATGTTTACGATAGGTATCCTGGTTTGGAACCCACGCCTATGGGCGGGGTTTCGCTAAGTGGGCAATCGGTATCTTCGGTTGCATTTGTGGCAACTGGCGGTTCGCTTGCTGGCGGTGTTGCTTCACAAACTATAACCTATAATGAAACGACAACTGGCGGTTCACTTGCTGGTGGTGTAGGATCGCAAACTATAACCTATAATGAAACGCCCACTGGTGGTTCGCTTGCTGGTGGTGTTGGTTCGCAAACATTTAGTGATGTTGTTGAAGTTAGTGGCGGTTCACTTGCTGGCGGTGTTGCTTCACAAACATTTAGCGATGTTGTTGAGGTTAGTGGCGGTTCACTTGCTGGTGGTGTTGCCTCGCAAACAGTAATTTATAATCATAATCTTGTTTTTGTAGATCCATCCGAAGAAATTTGGTTGTCTAATCATTTAGGGTTAATTTATATTTATGATAACATTAATCACGATGATGAATTTGAAACCATAGGTTACGCAAGCCCATTCCTTATCCTGGGATACTCAGGTTCAGTTTTGGCTGGCGGAGTTAGCGAAGTCGCTAGGTTGCAAGAACACATACCAACTGGCGGCTCTCTTGTTGGTGGCATTGCTTCACAAACCATAACTTACAATATTGTCGCCACTGGCGGTTCACTTGCTGGCGGTGTTGCTTCGCAAACATTCAGCGATGTTGTTGAAGTTGGTGGCGGTTTACTTGCGGGCGGTGTTGCTTCGGCTGGCAAATACTTCTCGGAGGATACCTCTGGTGGAGCGTCTATTGGTGGTGTGGGTTCACAATATTTGTCTTGTTTTTTCGCCACCAGCGGAGGTTCGCTCACTAGCGGTTTTGCAATAAACAATTTAATAGATCAAATTGAAGTTGCCGGTGGGGTTTTTGTTAATGGAACAAGTGTTGCAGGGAGATTCTTATCTAATAGTTTTTTTGGCGGATTGACTCTAAGTGGAAAAAGCGATCAATCTTTTGTTGATCTCGTTGAGGTTGGGGGAACATTATTAGTTGGTGGATTGTCTTTACAATCCCTATCTGAAAATACAACTGGTGGATTGGTAATAGGTGGATCTATTTTTTCCAACAACATGAATGTTGGAGGAGGAATTTCATTAAGCGGGTCAACATCAGTAAATGCAAATTATAATCCTGATTATTTGGAATTGCCTAAGAATGATTTGTTGTTGCTGTACCGGTTATTAAGATTGACCTATATTTATGGATATTCAAATGTTTACAATCGATATCATCAAGGAATCATTGGAGGAGCTTCTTTAGGGGGATCTTCTAAAAACACGATGATTACCTTCACCGAAATGTTTAATTTTGGTGTTTTGTTGAGCGGAAATTCTGTCGATTCTCATAATATTGTAGAGTTCCCACAAGGTGGAATTTTAGTTACCGGAGACATTTTCAAGGGAGCTGCGTTAATTTCTGGTTCTGCGAGTGTTGGTTTATTTACAAACACAAAAAATTTAAGGTTTGGAAGAAGCACTTTCGGAGAGGTTGTTTATTTAAATGCCGACTATCAATCAATATTTTTGTGGAATAGATCTCTAACTGAGGCTGAGATTGAAAATGTTTATTTAAACTCACACAAAATAAGGGAAGATATTGAAGATGGTTACTTTCCTTTATTCTTTGATCAAAATTTTGATATACAAACACAAGGTGGCATAAAATTAAGCGGAACTGCTCTTGCAAGTCAAGGTGCGGAGATAGGCGGAGGATCCAAGGTCGGCGGAGAGTTTGGGGTATCGATTGTCTTTGTTTCTTTTGGCGGGTTGTCGGTATCGTCAACATCTGCCGATGTGAGCAAACAAAACAATATTTTTTCTATTGGCGGCGTAAAAATAAGTGGCCTTGCCGACTTAACAGACCTGTCTTCTGGGGGATTGGTTTGCTCTGGTTCTGTTGTGTTGAGGACTGTTGTAAATATTTTTCCAACTGGGTTTGTAAAAGCTTCTGGTTCTTCAAGTGCTTTATGCACTTTTAATATTGTTGGTAAAAATGGAATTATTGCCAATGGAAAAGCAATTAATCTTGCAACATATGATTTGAAAGTTAGCGGTGGAGTAACTGTCTCTGGTAATTCAGCGTTTGGAATATCAAAAGATATAACACCAATAATTAATTTACTTGCTTCTGGATCTGCTGATTTGAGAACTATTTTCGGACCAAGAGCAACATCTGGTTCGCTGTGTTCTGGCTCTGGGGCTGTTGATGCCCAGTATACTTTGGACTTAACCCCTTCTGGCGTGCGTCTTGGGGGAACAAGTCGAATATTTGTTGCTAGAGATGAGTTGTTTAACGGCGGATGTTTATTAAATGGTTTAATTAATCTCCTAAAAGAAACAAGTTTAATATCAAAAGTTTCTATTAATTTGGGTGGATTGTCTCCCATTGCTTGCAACTATAAGATAGATTCATTATCGGGTTGTGCTATTGGTGGTTTTGGGTTTGTTTATGCCAATTATTCAATAATCTCTAAACAATCAATAACAGTTTCTGGTCTTAGCAATTCTTTTGTTAGAAACAATGTTTTCTCACAAATAAAGTTGACTTGTGGAGGTTTTGCTTTAGATGAAATGGACAAAATCTATTTCATGGAAGGCGGGCTGGAGTCTTTTGGCAATGCCAAGATTTTGGCTTATTATAACGTTGAATCGCTTGGAGGAATTCTAAATTCTGGCCGATCAATTATAAGTTTGATTGTTTCAAAAACTTCTCCAGTTGAGGTTTTTGTTTCAGGCGTGTCTCTCAATATCTTCATTAATTCAACCTCTGGTGGCATAGTCCTATCTGGATCTTCAACATTAGTTGATCAAAGAGTCTATAATTACATAGTTTCCACCAAGCGACAAAATAGATTGTCTCTTGGAAGCAATTCCGAGTTTGACGAAAACAATTATTACTACGAGCAAACCGAAGGTGGTTGTGAAGCAAGCGGAAAGTCAATTGTCGCCTTCGTATCTGGAGCAAGTGGCGTAAAATTAGGCGGAACCTCGCAACCGGTAACCAACAGGTTATACAATTACATAGTTTCCACCAAGCGACAAAATAGATTGTCTCTTGGAAGCAATTCCGAGTTTGACGAAAACAATTATTACTA
>RGUK01000195.1 GCA_010027825.1 bacterium | reverse complement strand
TGTGTACTGCGAATTATTGACGATGCGATATTGCCCATAGCCTTGCGTTATCTCGTTAACAATAACTTGCAAAGGCGTTGGCGGCGCTGCGTTCGCAACGAAATAAGCAGTTGGCCCTAGCGGCTGAAATGCAAATTGTGATGCTGCGTTACTCATGGCAGAGTCCTTTCCAGTTGATACGCCGCAACCACCTCCGGTGTATGCACGGCAGCGCAGATGGCTTGCACTTTGGCATTCTCGTTGCTGTAGTCGTCCCCTGGGGCTACGACATGGCGGTGGAAGGTGCCGCTAATTTGCTTGCCGTCTTCCATGATGGCGGTCTTGGTGCGAACTTGCACACAGCCGTTCTCGATCACTTCGATGCGGTCTACTACGATTACTTTTTCTAACATTTCTTTCTCCTAGTCTGACCCAAGAATCCACTTGGGCTTTGGTTTAACAATCAGTTGCGTCAGTAAAGTCTGGCAATGTTTTCAAATGTTCATAGGCTTGTTGGATATTATTTGTTGAATTTCTTGAAAAATCACCATCAAACGCAATTTCTTTTGTCATAAGTAACCAGTTGCGATTTTCTTTATAAAACATCACGGTTGCAAAACAACGTGCTTTTGATGCTCTAACTGTTTCGACTTTAATGTAACAATTTTGGATAAGTGATTTTTCTCCAAAACTATTTTCTAGTTCCATATTTTTTTGGAGTGCCATTTTATTTCCTCATGGTGTGGTGTTAGTCAAAATGTTGTCTATACGCTGAATTGTAAATCGGTAAAACGCATCCGCTGGAATGGTAATTTCTCCTGTTGACGCGTTAATTGTTGGCGCTCCCGTAAATCCGTCTACTGAAGACATTGCAATGGTGGTCATCATATAAGACAAACTTGGAACTTTTGTCACAAAAAGCAAATATCCGCCGAATTTATCTAATGACGAACTTTGAAAACTTGCTGTTAAAGAATAAACCGCTGCAAAGTTGCTAGCATTATTGGGAATACCCACTGTAAAATCAGTTGCAACCACAGTAGTTGTTACATTTCCAGGCGCACCAAGTCCTCCAATACTTTGTGCAAGCGTTTGCTGTCCATACACCCGACCCCCAGCTTCCACAAAATTTACTGGTGCTAATGGTGCTCCATACCGTAATTTATAAAATGCTTTTTCCGCATTTGTTACTACTGAGGGAGCGTCTACAAACAACATCGTACTGTTTGGGTCAAGCGAGGGAAAAGATGCCCATCTATAAAGATCCAAACCATTGGTATGATTTCCGGCAAACAACCAATCTGATGCGTAATCTACATCAAAATAAGTCATCGACCCATCTTCACCAGGAGATGCAAATACGTTGGCAGAAACAAACCAAATGTTGTTTTGCAAACGCACATCTCTGCAAATGCCAGGGCCGTTGCGACAACGTAAATGCAATCCGACTGCGATTTGTTCTCCAAAACAATCTTCCATTGACAAACCAAATAACGTACCTGTATTCGGAAATAAACTGCCGTCATTTACTTTTACGGCTGCCACCATTGCGGCAGTGGTAAGCGGCACATTTCTATCATAGCCAAGAACCGGATCAATACCCCCAAGAGGTTCATATTGACCATTATTATTAAAGTTGCAATTTTCAAACTTTACAGCTTTTCGCACAAACGTAAAGTAAACTCCATCAAGACGATTTGACTCAAAAAAACAATCGCGGAATAACAAATATTCTACAGGGCAATCAATGCCGCTTGCGTATCCCGTGCGTAACCCATTGCCGTTATTTGCGAAACATCGCACCGCATTCATCGTAGAAACTTCATATCCACGTTCCAAATTGATGCCGTGGCGACCGCAACTTATAACTTGAATATTGTTGATTTTTTGAGGCGCACCGAAATAAGCAGTTGGAACAGCAGTCACTATGCCATCTTGCAGTGTTCTATTTTGATACCCAACAATGGCAAAACCATCAAGATCAAATGTGAATGTGTCTGCTGCAAAAAGAATTGGCCCGTTATAATCAGAAACAATGCAACAACCTGTGGCTGTATCAGCAATCATTTGCGCCCAAGTGTAACCAAGATGCCCTGTGTTAAAAAACCAAGTTGCGTCCGGAGATCCGAACACATAAGTACCATCAGGCTTGCGTAAAAAAACCGGATCTGCGGTTCCTGGTATTCCTGTCAATGAACGAATTATGGCGCCACCAGCATCCAAAGTCCCTGACGTGTAGTAACGTTTATCATTCAAATAAATTGGTAATTTATTAGCTTTTGACCAATCAAACGCTGCTTGCAATGCTAATTTATCGTCAGTTGTACCATTCCCAACAGCGCCAAATTCTGAAACAAGCTTTGGAGCTTCTTCAATCATTGAATACGTTACTTTAGTCAATGCCATGACGTTTCCTTATTTAACTTTCGTAAGTAACGGTAAATCCAATAGTTGTGGATGTCCCAGAAATAGAACTTCCGCAATAAACATCAAGCGCATAAACAACAACAGTGGCGCTTTGATTTGCATTTGCAACGCCAAGGCTTCCATTAAATGCTTTTGCGTTTGTGTTAAACGGTAAATTTGAACAAATTACTCCCGCCGCAGAACACGCGATTGAAGTTGCCCCAGTTACATTCCCTGTGACTGTAACGAGCCGACCAACTTTAGTGTATGTGCCATTTGAACTAAATGCGCCAACAACCACTAATCCAGCACCTTGATTTGGTGTCCAGGTTCCTTCCTCATAATCCAGAAAAGTCAATCCCATTTCCGTTCGCAACCACCAAATTACCGCTTGTTAATACCGCATTCCCCGTACCTTTTGGGGTCAGCGTAATTCCGATGTTGGTGTCTGAACCTGTGGCCGAAATGACGGGATTTGCACCCGTTGCCGCGTTTGCCACTGTGATCTCATTGACCGCTGATGCCGTTGTTGTAATCGTGACGACTTCGTTGTTGTTGTTGTCGTTAATCCCCGTGGTCTGAATGGTGCGGCCTTTGGTTAGATTAGCAACCGTGGCTTTCTTGGCTCCGCTTTGATCAATCGGAACCGTCTCTGTGCCTGCAAGAGGCACAGTTGCATTGGCCAAACTAGATATTTGGCTGATGAGCGTAGAAATAGCTTTTAACATAATTACACCACAAACTCAATGATTGCGTTTAACGGAGGAGCCTGCGTAAACGTTACATTGCCACTTGAAATAGAATAAGTATTCTGGTTTTGATATACACCGTTAATGTAAATTGCAGACGGAATAAATGTGACTGCAAACACAGTTTGTGACCCAGTTCCGGTTGCATTTGAAGTAATTGACCCACCACCACCAGAATATAAATTATCTTGCAATGATGTGTAAACAACGATTCCATTTTTATTTTTTACATGAATACTATAATTAGCTGCAACATATAACCTGACTGGTGTTCCAGCAGAAACTGGATATCCAGCTAGTGTTCTAATTGGCAATGTTGCTGAAATTGTCTGTGCCGCATCTAAATAAACATTGATTGGATTACCAATGGGTTGCAGCCCCGCAACGCCAATCCATATATATCCATCTTCCAGCGGCTGACCATCAATATCAGCAAATGCTGGATATGGAGGCTGAACTGATACGGTTCCCATTATTTTATCCTTACGCTATGCGATACCAAGAATTAGTTGGCTGATAGAAACGAATGCGAAACTGATCGCCAGCAGCCAATGCGCTTAATCCATTTCCATAAACCGCCGTCGCTCCGTTAAGACCAAGCGTAAACGCTACGATCTGCTGCGTTGTTGTCACCAAAACCTCTGTCCCATCTGGCGTTGCCGTATTCAGCGGAAGCGTCACCGTTCCGGTTGCCAATCCAGATGCTGGTTGCAATAAAATCCACTGCTGCTGCGAAACGGGCGTTGGCACAGCAATATTAAAGCCCGTGCCTGGTGTGTATAAATTTGTTGCAAGC
>RGUK01000194.1 GCA_010027825.1 bacterium | reverse complement strand
CCAAAGACGGTAAAGGAGCGCTTCCTGCGCCACATGTTAAGCACAATAAAGCCTACCAGCGCCGCAAGAATAATCGCTGGAAAAACTACTTGGGGCGTGAAGAAACTGGACGTAATTTTCCAATCGTATTCAACACTGATATCAAACGGCCAGAAGAAAATAGCCAGATAGTGGACTATCACCCGCAGTTCAGAAATGAAAAACATCCAGGGCGTAATAATATCGTATGGATTGGGCGTCAGAATATTGCCCCGATTGTTGATAGTTGTTGCGTTAAGCGTAATGGCATCACGGATGAACGACCATGGGTGCTGATAAAGCACGGCGAGCAAAAACACGCCGGCAACAGCCATACCAATCATGAAGCGTTTCCTGAAAACGCCCCAGTCCTCCTGCGCTACAAAAAACCACTCCACCAACAAGATTAAAAATGGCAGCGCAACAACCAGCTCTTTGGTGCCGCGTGAGAGCATAGCAGTAACAACAAACCATGAGCCGCACAGCACCCGCTGGGAGGTTGTTTTGGCAAGCAAGGTCCGGACGTACGCAAGCAGTGTCATGAGCACAAACATCGTTGCTAGCCCCTCCTGGCGGGCCTGAATCACGTAGGACACAGTCTGCGTCTGCACCGGGTGTAAAAGAAACAAGCCAGCCGCCGTAAAACTAATGAGCGAAGCGTGCTGTGCTATCTGCCAGCGCTTGGCAATCATGGTGCACAAGGAGTAGGTCAGAAAAAACACCACCATGCCGGCTATCAAATGGATGCCCAAGTTAAACGTGCGATACCAAAAAGGATCGAAACCACCCCACTGGTAATTAAGGCGATTCAACCAGTCACCAAACCAACGCGTGTGGGTAAACCAGCGGTCGAAGGGATTATCAAAGCGAATGGCAAAACGCTTAGCAATGTTGGCAATGTCATCAAACTGAAATGGATACTTGAGCGAGGGGTAATAGATTAGTCCAGTCAGAAACAGCAAGACCGCAGGGGGAAAGAGCGTTTGAAACAGCGAGCTTTTAAGCAGTTTGCCTGCCCTGGCATGCGTGGCACTCTTCATCGTATCTCCTTTTTTTGAGAGTAAGTTAAAAAAATTCTATCTCAAAAATGAGAAAAGGCTATCCGCCCTTGCCTGCCTTTCTGTTCTGCTCCGTACACGTGCCTGTATTTGGACATGCGCTTGCTTCAGGCAGAGAAAGGTGGCATACTGCCGGGCGATTTACATAACTCGTCGTTTATATTCTTAGGAGTGCACCATGAGAAAACTGCTCTTTATAGCTCTGATATTTCTTGGCCCGGTAAGCTCGAGAGTATTTGCAGCGGCTCAAACCAGCACAGCCTCTGATGAATATTCACCTACCCGTAGCTGCTGCGGCATGAATGACAGCGAAACTTTTGCCGCATTCTATCAAAGCGTGCTCACTGAATGCCCTGCGCTGGCAAGCTTGATAGCAGACACTGAACCCCATGGCTGCGTTATAAACTCTTCCATGCGAACCATCGGGGAGCGCCAAACCTTGTTCGACGCTTTGTTTGCTAAAATATGCCAAACCGCTCTTCGTACGCTGCCAGAGCCTACCTGGCAAGAAGTCGCCCGCTATCTGCTTACGCAGGGAGCCAGAGTGCGTGGTTGCAGCCCTACTTATCTTAATCTGCAGCAGGCCATCACCACTCAGCATAGCTGTGAGGCGGTCACGCTCATTGTGGAGAGCGCTCAAAATCAAGACAACCCTTTCACCAACCAAGATCTGTGGGCGGCGCTCAGAGCGACTGACAGCTGGTTGAGCACATGGGAAGCAGCAGTCCGCGGACGAGAACGCATCCGCGGCATTCCAGTTGAGAACAGAGCAAATGATTTTCAAGAGATAAAAAGCTTTCTTTCCGAACTGCTCAGACAACGGGGCGTTGATCTGGGCAAACTCTATGTGGAGGGTAATAGCTACCTAGAAACGTTTTGATTTAAATTGAAAAACGCAGGGAACTGGACGACAGGGCAAAGATATTCTACGCTAGGACGGTCCAATTTAGCCTAGGAGACGCTGTGGGATTCAATGCTTTTTCGCCATTTGGCACTACTTCGCTTGGCAGCACCAGCCACATGCTCGCAGCCCTGAATGAAGTGGCTGTTCTGTTGCCAGTCTTCCTGCTTATATTCACCTGGCGCGGCTTTGCGCAAGCTCTCTCTGCAAAGCTAATGGGTGATACCTCCCCTGAGGAGGATGGTTTCTTAACCCTCAACCCGCTCGCTCACATTGATTTGGTTGGCTTGCTGACCATTTTGGCCGCCTTCTTTGCCATAACCGCTTTTCTAGCTGGTAGCATTCCAAGCACGGTCCTGCTCATGATGTTAATAATGCTAGGAGTGCGATGGACGTATCCGGTGCAGGTAGATGACACGCGATTCAAGAACTATCGCTTGGGAGGCGTTGTTACCAGCCTCACAGGCCCTTTGAGCAATTTCCTGCTAGCATTTCTAGCCGTTGGCGCCATGAAGTTGGTGCTCCAAGTCGGCATGGCTCAGTTTGCCCTGGTAAGTTTCTTGGAAATTTTCAAAACCTTGGTGCGTGTGGCAATTTTCTTCGGTGTCATCGACTTGATCCCCCTACCACCCTTTGATGGCGGTAAGCTGTTGCGCTACCTGCTGCCCTACAGCCAACAGCACATCGTTCAGAAGCTTGAAGAATACTCGCTCATCATCATGCTGGTCGTTTTTTTTATGCCTGGCGTCAGTCAAGTGTTTTTTGGCGGCCTCTTCATGCTCGCAACGCTCATTAAGCACTTTTTCTTCTGGATCTTTTTCTAGGAGGCGATAATGACTACAACATCGCTTCCCACGCTGATGCAGCTTGCCATCACACTGCCGGCATTTTTGTTTTCTATCTCCTTTCATGAGTTTTGCCATGCCAGTGCAGCTTATCTTCTCGGTGATCCCACCGCAAAACGCATGGGTCGCTTAACGCTTAACCCGCTTGCACACGTCGACATACTTGGCCTTGCCATGTTGCTCCTCTTCAGGATTGGATGGGCGCGACCGGTCCCCTTTGATGCGCACTATTTCACCCACCCTCGCCTCGGCACCATCATCACTGCCTTATGCGGTCCGCTTTCTAATTTCTTTTTGGCAGTTGCCGCATTAGTTGGGCTCAAAGTTATCATGCTAGCCGGCGGCGCCAGCACGCTGGCCATAGCGTTGCAGTTATTTTTCGAAGCACTCGTCTACATAAACTTAATGCTGGGCATTTTCAACTTGCTTCCTCTGCCGCCACTTGATGGCAGCCATCTATTGATGGTAACCGTTGGTACGTATTATCCACGCCTGGTGGTGTGGATATATCGGTATGCTTTTTTCATTCTTTTATTTCTTTTCATGTTGCCACAGACGCGCAGCCTGTTGACTTATGCGGTGCTGAGCGTTGATGCATGGCTACGATCCTTAATTTTCTGATGCAGCGCCCCTGCAAAACGTCTGCATTGACCTGAAAGATTTCATATGCAAAAAACAGTACAAGAAGCTCTAGAAATATTGAAGAGTGGCTCTACCAGCATTATTCCCCTGGACCACTTCATCAAAAAACTGGAAAAAAACAAACCTCTCAATATCAAGCTGGGCATGGATCCAACGGCACCAGACCTGCACCTGGGACACGCCGTGGTGCTCAGCAAGCTGCGCCAGTTTCAGGAGCTAGGCCACACGGTGACTTTTTTGATTGGCGACTACACCACTCGCATCGGCGATCCAACCGGCCGCTCCAAAACACGCCCCGCCCTCGAGCCGGAAGTCATCGAACAAAATGCCAAAACCTACACCGATCAGGTTTTTAAAATCATCGACCAGAAAAAGACCGAAATCCGCCGCAACGGCGAATGGCTGGGCAAGCTGACCTGCGCCGATCTCCTCCGCCTCAACGGCCAGGTCAATGTGGCCCGCATGCTCGAACGGGATGACTTCTCCAA
>RGUK01000193.1 GCA_010027825.1 bacterium | reverse complement strand
CGGTTGGGGATGGCGCAAAACGCACCCGTACTGTGCTCACCTGTACCTCGTATGCTTTTATTAGTTACCAGTCGGCGCTGATTAGCTTCAATTTGCCGCGTGTTAGCTCGGCAAGCCCTGATTGATTGCGGTCATCTTTCATGCCGTACTTAACCATCAGTTGCTGCCAATAATTTTTCGCTTGCGCCAGATCGTTCTGCATAAAATGGAAATAACCTAAGTAGTAGAGGCCAGCTTCATGAGCGCTGCCGTTGCTGTCTTCAGCAATCGCTTTAAGCGCGTTCAAGCCTTCTTTCTGCATTGCTTGCTCTTTGCTGTCAAGCTTCATAAGCGCCAAATTCAGCTTCACAAAATCTTGCACTTCGCGGCTTGCAATGTCGCGCGTCACGCCTTCAAGCATACTAATCGCTTCGTCGTGCTTGCCTTGAACTGCTAGCGCTTCTGCTTGATACACGCGGAACATTGGACCTATACCAGCACGCTTGTGCTCGTTGTAGGCACGCTCGTACTGCGAGGCAACGGTAGCCCACTTGTCTTGGGCCGAAGCGTATTCAACCGTTTCGTTGTTAATGACTGAGGTTTTACGCGTCCCTACAGGAGCTTCATAATAACGCTGCACTTCAAAGAAGGTCTTTTGAGCAGCTTCTTGCGCCCAGGTCCAGTACCAATGAAACGCGGTGGCGCCAAGCGCGATTGCTGCCGCAGCAGCAAGGCCTAAGCCTATCTGTTTTTTGTAGGCGAGTGCTTTGTCAAACGAGACATCGAGTAATGAGCTAAGGGTATCAAACGATAAGTTCATAAAGCTCTCCTGAAAGGATCATAAACCAGCTTATTCATCCAGTAGCATACCGAATGGCGCATTTTTGTATACCAAGGCTTGGCGCTACTTGTTGTTGCGCGAAACATCCCAGGCAAACGTAATTGCTTGTTCCATAGTTTTTGCATCAGAGTTGCCATGGCAAACAATCGCGGTGCCTTTCACCCCGAGGAGCAAGGCGCCGCCTAACTGTTTATGACTCAGCTGCTGATCAAGATCGTTGGCTATGGATGGATGCCAACGTTTGATTAAATCTACGGTAGCTTCAAGCGTCTTTAGCATCACGTTACCTGCAAAGCCATCACACACAACCACATCAACTTTGTGTTCCAAAATGTCGTATGGCTCAACATTGCCAACAAAGGTAATGCCCGCCTCTTGCTTGAGCAGAACAAAAGCTTCTTTTCCTAACTGGCTGCCCTTACCTTCTTCGTGACCGTTCGAGAGTAAGCCGATACGCGGATTGGCAATGCCCATCGCATCGCGAGCATGCGCTGTGCCCAGATGCGCAAACTGCACCAGATGGTGCGGACGGCACTCCGTGTTTGCCCCTAAATCAAGCGCAAGAACTACGCCCTGCGTGGTAGGCAAATACCCTGCAATAGCTGGGCGTTCAACGCCCGTGTGGCGTCCTATGACTAGAGCTGATGCTGCCATTAAGGCACCTGAATTACCGGCAGAAAGCGCGGCACGGCACGTCCCCGTCGCAACACTTTGTACAGCCTTGACCAATGATGATCCGGGCTTTTTGCGCACAGCAAATACGGGCTCTTCATCCATTGCTATGACCTCGTCGGCCTTGGCAATGGAAATGGGGAGCTGCTGCCAACGAGGTGCATGCGCTTGCAACCAAGGCACAATTACTTCCTCAGGACCGTGCAACTGCACAGGAATACCTTTGCTCGCTGCTGCCAGCGCGCCTTGCAGAACCACAAGGGGGGCGCGGTCCCCACCCATTACGTCAATCGCGATCATAGGTCATACTCCTTTTTCAAATAGCTGCGTTAACAAAAAACACCGCCTAGCTGGCCCCCTTCGGAGCGTTGCTTAAGCGGTGTTCAATTTCATCAGCAATAGTAAGCAGCTTACTCTGCAGCGCCTTCACCAGCACCAGTTGATTCAGCTGGGGCCTTAGGGGCCATCGCTGCGCCACGGCTAGCAGCCAATGCTTCGCGTGCTTGGCCACGTGTGTACATGCGGTCTACCTTGGTTCTGAGCACTTTGGTGCCCTTGTAGTAACCGCACTCACGGCACACTTGGTGAGGCATGTTCGGCGCTTGGCATGTTTGGCAAGCGGCAAGGGATTTTGGCTCTAAGCCTTTATTAGCAGAGCGTTGATCACGACGTTTACGGGATAATTTCCGTTTTGGAACTGGCATACTTAAACTCCTCAGAGGCTCTTGCTGTGACCAGAGAGGCAGTAGGGCCTTGGCTGCGAGCAAGCAACACGCATATGTAATTTTTAGCTTTTTTAGCGTTAAACGCCTGATAAGACTACTTTTTCAAGGGACTTTTGTCAAAAGAATAGTGGGGAAAACCTTTTTGCGCACTTTCTGCGAGCGTGAAAACTGCCCCTTTCGCGGCCCCTAGCCCCTAAAAACCCACAAAATCATCGTTTCGCCACTTTTGAGCCCCTTTTTGCCGCTTTATCAAGCACATGGTACAATCGTATTTACTAATAGCGTTTACTATCTGAATTGCATAGTGGAGGTTTGAAATTATGAAAAAGCTTTGTTTTTTACTTGCAACTACGCTGTTGCTACTCAACAACGCGCAGGCGGCAAGCGGTCCTTTTGGCGCTTCACCCAGCCTGGAGAACGAGAAATGCATAGCGTGGGCAAAAGACTTTGAAGAGGCATGTGAAATGAGAAAAGAATGCATAAGGCTCTACCAAGCCGGCATCCTTGACCCTGATTCATTCCCTGAGCTTTGTAAACTCAAAATCGAAGCTGTGTGCAACATGTTTGATGACCTTTCCGCGCAGAGTAAAGAGCTACCGCTAAAAAACGGGGATGAGGTTCAGCAATTCTGCCAAAGAATGAGCGATTTGCTGAGGGGCTGGCAAGCAACTTTCAATAGGGCGTTTTATATTGCCGGCTCTGTTCCATGCACGACTTCATTCGGCGAAAATCAACATCTACTGGAGATCTTATCCTTTCGCCGGCCATCCGCACCACACAGTGACCCTGCCGACGGCGATGACTTAATTGCACTGTTCAATAATGAGGAGGCGACACGGTGAAGCTGCTACCAGTGATGCTCGCCTGTCTTTCAATCGCAACCAGTATTTATCCAGCAGATCAGGAGCTAAACCAGCTTGATATGAACGTTGATTCTTTTTTTAATTTGGAAGCGTTCTTCAGCGAAGAAACACCAACATCAATTACTTCTCAAGCAGCAACTCCAGGCATTCGCACAGATATACAGGATGATTCTCTTAGACAGAAACAATTATGCATAATATGGACCCCTTTAGAGTTTGAACCCGGCCCACGATACATCAAATGGAAAGCATTTGAGGCTCAGTATATCAAGCTAGAAAATCCGGCCGAACTCTGGGTGTACCTAGCACAAGCCAATGCCCTGCTAAGATCCACAGATCTACAAGAAAAACATCCTGAAGCCCTGGAATTTCTGCGCGCAGACCCCAAGCGCATCACCCTCGCCAGCGAGGAGTTCTTCCGCGTCTTCATGCCGCTCACCCACATCGGCCGTGTCTGTCCTGCAGACACAGATGTCAATGGCACCACCGTCAAAGCCGGCGACCGCATTTCCCTCACCTGGGCCTCCGCCAACTTTGATGCCAACGCCTTCCCGCAGCCCGAAGAAGTCCGCCTCGATCGCAAACCCAACCCGCATCTCTCCTTCGGCTTCGGCACCCATCTCTGCCTCGGCGCACCACATGCACGTCTCATCCTGCGCACCTTGCTGCGTCTGTGCTGCGAACGCGTGAAGAGCATCACCATTCTCAAAGCCGAAGAACGCGTCGAGCATGAAGCTAAGTTTGACCGCACGCTCGGCTACAACTCGCTGACGGTGAAATTAGAGGCGCTCTAGAAAATCACCATCCAATCAACCTCGTGATCGCCGCCCGCAGCGCAGTTTCAAGAATCACTGCCTCCGCATGCGTGACGGGAATCGTCACCTTCTTCACGCTTTTCGATGCGGCATC